>JALXBG010000180.1 GCA_026991605.1 Sulfurovum sp. | reverse complement strand
TATTTACCATCACTTCAACCTCTCCAACATACCAAAACTCTCTTCATCCATCTTAGAAAAAGAAAACCATTTCTTGCCCAAGTCTTTTAGGCTTGCTCCTATATGATATATCACTGTATCATCAATAATCAAAAACCTATCATGAGAGACAGAAAGTTTTTTGACGTCTATCTGAGTATACTGGGCATTGTACTTTTTGAGGTCTAGTTTGAGTTGTTTGCTGATGTTGTTTGTATAGAATGTCACTTGAATATTTTGATTTTTACTAAAAAGTGTGAGTACACTTTCATCGATGTAGTTATCTATAAGCTTTATAGATATTTCAGCACGTTTAATAAGATTGGCAATAAACACATAAGCATCAAACACTTGCCCATCGTAGAATATACCTTGTGTTGGATTTAAAGACTTATCTTGTAGTCTTAAATCAATACTGGTTACTTTACTATGGAGAGAAAGAACCTCTTGTTCTAATGATACAAAGCGTTCATGGGTAATCTTCTCTGTATTTATGGCATAACCATCTCTAATGTACTGTTTTAGTACAGAAGTAGCCCATTGTCTAAACTTAGTAGCTTTTATAGAATTTACTCTATAACCCACAGATATAACCATATCGAGATTATAATGTTCTAAGTTTCGTGTAACTTCTCGTCCACCTTCATTTTGAACTGTTCGGAATTTCCGAACAGTTGCACTTCTGCTCAATTCATCGCTATCAAAAATGGATTTGATATGCTCACTAATATTTGCTTTACTCGAATCAAACAACTCAACTATCTGTTTTTGAGTAAGCCAAATAGTCTCTTCTTGTATAGATATACCAAGTTCTATTTCTCCACTTTGATACATTGCTATATGATTATTCATAATTTATCTCCAATTTACACATCTGTGCAAATACTATCATATATTTTTCAAAGTCTTAAAAAATATGTCAAATTGACATGTTTTTACTATTTAACACTTTTTAGAATCTCATCCATACTCCCAAACTTCCCTTCCTCAACCTCACACAAAGCCCCAAACTCCCCCAAACACTCCAAAACCAAAGCCAATTTCAAAAGCGATTCCAACGAAATCTGCCCAAATCGTTCAAAGCGTTTAAGTGACCCAAGACTAACACCTGAACGAGAGGCAAGTTCGGGTTGGGTATAGCCTAGTGCTTTTCTGCGTTGTTTAAATTTGGTTTTGAGAGTCTCCATCATCTCTGATGGTGTAGGAGGTAAAAAAGCTAACATTTTATTCCTTTTTTAGGTATATAGGTATTATAGCTAAAATATTATCTGTTGTTCTTTTTTAAGCCTTTCGATAAAAGCTTTTATTGGTGCGAGTCTTATTTAACGGTGGGTTGAAAACACCACCCTTGGAAAATATGACAATTTGACATATTTTTAATAATTTTGAATATTTTATGTTAGGCTAAACTTTTTAAAAGAATATATTTGACATAAGTTATCAAATATGATAATATTAAGGAGTCAAGCCAATGTCATGGAAAATTACATTTTATAGTGATAAGGTAGAAAAAGAGACGCTAGCATTTCCTAGTAGTATTTTGGCAAATACTATTCACATTATGGAGATGATAGAAGAGTTTGGTCCAAATCTTGGAATGCCCCAAACTAAAAGTTTAAGTGATGGACTCTTTGAAATAAGAGCAAAAGGCAAAGAGGGCATTGGTCGTTCCCTTTTTGCACTGGTTATAGAAGATGAAATAGTAATATTACACTCATTTATAAAAAAGAGTCAAAAAATACCAAAGAAAGAGTTAGACAAAGCTCGAAAACGATTAAAGGAGTTAAAAAATGAACAAGACAACATTTGAAAATTTCAAAACTGAAGCATTACAAAATGAAGATGTTCGTAAAGCCTATGAGGAGCTTATTCCCGAATATGAACTTAAAAAGAAACTCATAGCCATGCGTAAAAAAGCAGGTCTTACACAGGAAAAATTAGCCAATATTATGGGAACTAAAAAAAGCAATATTTCAAGGTTAGAGAGTTTCAAAAGTGAAAATTCACCTCGTATCTCTACTCTTATGGAGTATGCAAAAGCAACAGGTCATGAACTTCGAGTTGATTTTATATAAAATCAACTCTTAGCATTTTTCCGATTTTTAGTATTGTGACATAACTAATTCTCTCACAACTGGTGAGAGTTTTTCATTGCCAAGAAGTATTCTCTCAAATGTTGCACTATTTATTTGTCGTTCTAGCTCTCTTTTAGAGTAGTTGTTTTTAATGGTCTCACGAAGATAGAACTCTTTTTCTTCATCACTTTTTCGACCTGACATAATAATGAGATTATTTGTCCAAGATATTTGTGTCACCAGTGGCGACAGTTTTTTATTTTCTGCGTAAGTCTCATAAAACTGTTTCATTCTCCAAATGTTTCTAGGAGAAAACCCTCCTATACTTGGATCTTGTTTTTTAATATAGATAGCCAACTCACTAACCGTACTTTTACCCCAACGCTCATGATTAGTTTTCTCAGATACATAGTGACCCACATTCCAATAAAGCTCCATAAGTATCTTATTGGCTTGTGTGTAAACTTTTTGTTTGGCTTGTTGAATGAGGGTTAAAACTTCATTGAAACTGTTTTGACTATTATCTATATTCGCCATTTTTTCTCTTTTTATCTTATTGTATCATGAATATAAAACAGATATTAAAAATCTGTGCCGTGAGCATAGCGAGGAAATGCCCTTGGGGTACATATTGTCATATTTTTCATTTAAAGCACATCTTCAATACTATCAGGCATCACCTCTTCCACCTCACACAAAGCCCCAAATTCCCCCAAACACTCCAAAACCAAAGCCAATTTCAAAAGTGACTCCAACGAAATCTGCCCAAAACGTTCAAAGCGTTTAAGTGACCCAAGGCTCACACCAGAACGAAAAGCAAGTTCGGGTTGGGTGTAGCCTAGTGCTTTTCTGCGTTGTCTAAATTTGGTTTTGAGAGTCTCCATCATATCTGATGGTGTAGGAGGTAAAAAAGATAACATTTTATTCCTTTTTTAGAATATATGACTATTACAGCTAAAATATTATCTGTTATTCTTAAGGTGATGATAGTGGTTTTTTAAGCCTTACGGCGAAAGAGTGATGTATTCAGATTTAGGGTGTTGTACCCTTGCAACACCGACAATTTGAAGCTTAATAAAATTTATATCGCTTTTACTCATTCCAGAGATCCAGAGACTGAGAAACGAGTTAACACAACTTCTCAAAAAACCCACCCGTCAAAACAGCCACAACCAACACCCCATCAGCTGACACCACCAAAGTTTTAAAAACCCTATCTACATCTACCCCCAATTTGTCTATCGCCTCTTTGCCGTAGGAAAGCGTTGTTTTATCATGGCTATACTCGTGTAAAGTGTATTCGATTTTTCTTTTTTTTAATAGTTTAATGCATGGAGTCATCGAGTGTTTTCACCTCACCTATATCTAAAATAGACACATCTACATCTGTAGTTTTCGCTAGTCTTTGCATCCAACTATGGGGTTCGCCTATGGGTTCAGTCGTGAGTTTAAAAGTTGCATAGTGGTAAGGTATCATCTGTTTGACACCCAGTATTTCAGTAGCCTTGAGTGCTTCTTCTGGGTTCATATGATTGTCTTTCATGATTTCTCTAGGTTCGTATGCACCTATGGGCATGAGAGCGATATCGATAGAGCCTACTTTTTGAGCTATCTCTTCAAAATGTCCATCCATCGCAGTATCTCCTGCAAAAAAGAGCGTCTTATTTTTGCTTTTTATCACAAAACTACACCACAAGGCTTTGTTGAAGTCCAACACACCCCGTCTATGCCAATGAGATGCAGGTACAGCCTCTATGGTCATGCCCAAATGTTCACAACGCTCATACCAATCCAACTCTGTACCATTTATAGATTTTTTTAAATAGCTAGAGAGGTTTAAGGGCATCACTACTTTTGTCTGTTTCTTGTAGATCTCTAGGATTTGTAGTGATTTTATATCTAAGTGGTCATAATGACCATGACTAATGAGTATAATATCAGGATTTAAAGTAGCCCCATCTATAGGACATTTAGCCAATCTCTGCGTCAAAGGCACACCTCCAAACACAGGATCTGTGAGTATCTTCACACCATCTAGCTGTATATAAAATGTCGCATGCCCTAGCCACACAATAAAGTCATCTTCTCTTTCTAAGTCACTAGCGGTTAAAGGGTGTACAGTAAGCTTAAAATCATCATCTTCTACCCATGCCCTTTTCTTTTGAAAGAGTGAACCGATTTTCCATTTAAATACTTTTGCAATAGGGGGAAGCGTGAGACCGTAAGGTTTGATAAATTTTGTCATTTTGATTTTGCACTCTTTAGTTTTTCGGGTTTTATGTTTAGTATAACTACATCTAATATCATGATATATACTTTACATGAATATTTTACCATATAACTTTTTCAACTAAATAAATTATTCTCAATCGCCAAATCATTAATACTCGCAAATCGTACTTTCATCAAGCCATTCTCATCGAACTCCCTATTTTCATTGCCATAGCTTTAGCTTCGCCACCATTTCCCCTCTTTGTCGTGCTACTCATAGGCAAAACGTACAGCGATTCTATTTTCTGTAAATGCCCATAGTTCTTTACAAAGTCGGTACTCTAACTCTTTTTCATACTTGGCTGTTAAAAAGGTATTTATCTCTTCACGTCCATTAATAAACAAGTTTCTGTTTCACCATTTACTGTTGGGGCTATATGCCATTGAGATTTTCTGCGGGTCTTTGATATTCAATCAATTTATAGTAAAATTCCCGATATACATTATTATTGATCAATAAGGATTTTACATTGAACACCTTTATAAAAGTCATTTTCACACTTATCATGATAGCTCCAAACATCCTCTTTGCCATAGGACAAAAAGAAACCATACGGATTTATCTACCTACAGATGCTAAAAGCTTTAGTATGATTTTATTAGACACAAAGCAGAACAAGTCTATCACCCAAGAGATTTATAGTTTTATAAAACCCTTTAGAGATGTTAATACGACCAAGCTCGCAAAAGCAGCCAATCTAGATAAAAAAATAGGTTTTATCAACGAGAAAGGCATATGGGTTGTTCCCGCAAAGCTTGATTCTGCTAGAAACTTTACAAAAGAGGGGATTGCACGTGTGCAAGTCGCTAAAGATTGGGGCTATGTCCGTAGCGATGGTAGTTGGCTGGTAGAGCCAAGATTTGTTTATGCCAATCCATTTTATGAAGGGTTGGGATTGGTAAAAGAAAAAAAAGAGGATGATCTCTACTTTATCAACACCTCAGCCAATCGTATTTCTGATCAAAACTATTCAAGTGCAAAATCCTTTTGTCATGACGGCACCGCAGCAGTCGCCGTACGACACCCTATAAAACGCTATGAGATTTATACAGACAAAGTTGTAGAAAGTATGACAAAGAGCCAAAAAGAGTATTGGGGAAAGATCGATACCAATGGTAGCGTCATCCTCCCTTTCACCCTCACTAGAAAAGATCCACAACTTAGATGTCAGCCACTAGAAAAAGCAAAGAAAAAAAAAGAGGATAGACTCGCTTTAGTGCAAAGAAAATCACACTGGGGACTTTTGCCTGCATCCAAGAAGTTTATCCCTTTTCCTGAGCATATCATCTCTATCTTTTCGGATCTTGAGGATTCGGTTCCTGCCTATGCGGATGGATTGGTTACCGTGGTTACAAAAGATAGAACACTTGAGTACTACGATGAAAATCTCACACTCCATTATAGCTACAAGCCAGATAGCAACAAAAAAATGGCGCTTTTTGATGCATCTGGCAAGGTGATATATCGTACCGATATCGATGCTTTTAAAATATACACAGCGCTAAATCGTGGGATAGAAGAGCTCTTTATCAATCTTAGCGATTACAATGCTTCTCGTATCATTTCGGGCATTGAGAAGATGCTCACAGAAAAACCAACACGCTACCAGATTCCCAATCTACTCTTCGAGCCTACAGATAGAGACCCTTACAAGATCATGGACAGCAATGATAATATCAAAGAAGGACGCATCTGGATTCTTGCGAAAGGATATGTAAGTGAGACGGCATGGGGCATAAATGAGTATCTAATGGACTATGAAAGTAGTCAATTTTCTACATACAGCAAAGAAATCGCCAAGTGGATAAGTGCAAAGTATGGAGAACCAAAAAGTGAAAAATATGGCACATATATCTGGGATATCCAAGATAAATTACTCAGATTAGATACGGCAAGTGACACAGGAGATGGAGACTTTTACCATCTCTTATCTATAGAGATATATATGAAGGAGCAAGAATGAGAACGCTATTATGGACACTGATACAATTACTTCTATTTAGTTCATCTTTGATGGCATTGGTGGTTGAAGATATCGCCATCAGCCACGACAAACAAAAAGCAGCCTTTGTCTTCAATGATGACACGGTAAATATATATGAGCTCAAAGATGGCTCTGTTTTAGCACATCACTCCTTACCAGAAGGGATAATCCTAGATAAGATCTTTTTCTCCACAGATGATAAAAAGATCAATTTCTACACCGATGAAGGAGCTTTTGCATGGAATACAGATGATGGCAAAAGAGTCGAGCCTACAAGCATAGAGGTTCTTCACCAAGAGTGGATGAATCAAAAGCATCTCTCCTCTTTTCAAAATATAAAACGTGTAATGAGTTACGATTCTATAGTATACAATAACAAAGAACATACGATTTGGACAGCTAAAAATGAGACCATATGGATATGGGATAAAGAGGGGAAAGATGAGATTGCCTCTATCGTCTTTAAAGACTTAGCTATAGATAAGATCTATTATATCGTTATTTCAGAGGATGGTAACTATATCGCACTCGATGTCAAGATGAAAAATGAAGAGAATAGAGTTATTATCCTAGATGGGACAAGCTATAAGATAATACAGAGCATCAAAGCACAGAGTGGTTTTGTCTATGGGCTAGATTTTATAGATAATACGCATTTACTTTTACACTCGCAGTACCCTATAGAGGTATGGGATTTAAGTACCAAAAAACGTACACTCAATTTGACAAGTTCAGGTGATGATAAAAACTCTCTAATCTCCATCTACCAAAAATCTATCAAGCCATATAAGCCTATAAAGAGTGTCTTTGGTCTAGATGTCGATAAAGACGGTAATATTGCTCTTACTGGCACAGGAGATACCTTACGATCTGTATTACTTGATAAGCAAGGTAAACTCACTCAGACTTATCAAAATATCTACAGCCGTGGATTTGATGCTAGGTTTTCCCCCGATGGCTCCCAAGTTGCTTTTGTCTACAAAGGAGAACATCTTGTAATCTATGAGACAAAGAGTGCGAAGGTAGTGCTAAATATGGACTTAGGTGGTGTACCAGATAGCTCTAGGATAGTGAAATTTTCGCAAGATGGACGCTATGTCGCCGTGGGATCCGATGGAAACACTGTCTCTATCGTGAATATCTCACAAAAAAAATTATCCAAAGTGGTGAAGCTACCGGCTGGTGTCTTTTCACTAGCATGGATCAATCATTCAGAGATTTTAGCAGGCACAAAGACAGGTCTATTTCTCATAGATTGGCAAAAAGATACGCAAAGAAGTATTCTTACAGAGAGTACCACCGCCCTTGACACCCACAAAGAGAATAACAAACTCTCTATCGCAGTTGGCACGGAAGAAGATGGGGTTTATATACTTAATCAAGATTATAAGGTAGTTCATACTTTATTACACAAAGGAGTAGGACGAATTAATTACGGAGAAGATGGTAAGTATCTAGTCAGTGCATCCAACGAAAGTGTAATGGTGTGGGATAGAAAAGACTATAAAAAGCAATGCTCATTTACAAATAGTGAAGATGTATCCATATGGGCTATGGCATATAATAGCAGAAAGCATCTCATCTATATTGGATATGACAATGGAGAGGTAAAGATATTAGATGAAGCTTGTCAAAAGAGAAACTAGATAGATGATTTAAATATTGGGGTTTAGGTTTTCCCCTATGTGTTTTTGAGTAGAGAGCTTTTCTAAAAATATAAGCTCCTCAAGTTTTGTATTTTTTAGCATCCACATTCAATATTTTTTGTAAGTGTGCCACTCTTTCCCTCTGTAGAATATCCATCACGACACCACCACTCAATACCTCCAATAAGTTCTTTAACTTGAAATCCTAATTGCACCATTTTTAATGCACCTTTTGTCGAAGCATTACACCCAATACCATCACAATAACAGATATAAAATTTCTCTTTATCTAAACTTTTTGTTGTCTCTTCACTCATCATCTTATGGGGCAAACTAATATTGCCGTCGGAATATGTTTATTTGCATAAGCTTCTACAGAACGTGTGTCAATGAGCACTATATTCTGATTGCTATTTAATGATTCTGATAAATCCCATGAATCCATCTCATAGGCTAATTTATTTTGATAATAGATTATTTGATTATTCATTTTTATTTTCCTTATTTTCATTGCTAAACATTTCAGACATTCTAGCATAATCAGTCTATTATAAAATATAATTCGTTTTACAACAATATCAATATAAAATACCACATGACATTTCTTGTACCTAACTACTTTTTAAAAAAGCACCCCAATGCTCTTCTTTGCCAATACATTTTGAGGTAACATATCGGCATGTATCCATAACGATAATACAAATAAGTAATACACTTTATACATTCTTTTCCCTTACGTGCATGATAAAGAAGATATAGCAAAAGGTACTGAATATGATTAGTTCTTATTTTCTTTCAACAAATGTAAGAACTCCCCACGGTTACTGTAGCCCACAAACTTATGTTTAATGCTCGCATCTTTTGCATCTACTACATAAAGTATAGGAGTAAAACGTGTTTTTGCAAACTGCTCTGGGTAGGTGTCTTTGTCTAGGTTGAGCATGAGGGGGATGTATTTTGCTTTTATTGTGGCATCTATGTCATTTTGTGAGAGTATACGGCTTTCTAGTTTTCTACACCATGGACAGTAGGAAGTTGTCATAAATATGAGTAGCTCTTTACCCTCTTTTTTGGCTTTTTCAAGAGCTGTTTTATAGTTAGTCTCGTAGCCCATGTCAGCTGCGAAAGTCTCATGTGTCACAGACTTTTTACCGGTTGAAAGCTTTTTGTTGTCTTCTATGTACTGAAGTTTGAACTTCTCTAACATCTCTTCAACCGTGTCTGCGAGTTGGTCATCGACATCTTCTTCATCTTTGAAGTCTGGCGCGATGAGTTTACTCTCTTCGTAAGTAGAGCCAAAGACACGTTGGATTGCACCTTCACGAAGTACATACTCTCCTAGCTCTAACTTCACTTCTAATCCTACCACATCACCCAGTGAAACATCACGTATCACAAAGACAAGTACACGAGAAGGATGTCCTTCTATACTTACGCCTATCTCTTTAGACATACTTTGCATAAGTGACTTAATGTCTGCACTATATTTGGCAGTTTTAGATGACATATTTGCCACAGTGGGGTTATAGCTATCTACACCTGTAAGTA
>JALXBG010000179.1 GCA_026991605.1 Sulfurovum sp. | reverse complement strand
GCTTATGTAGAAATGAATATGACACTAGTCCAAGAAGATCGTTATGGAAGTATTAATCTTAATGAAGTAGCCAGAGAACAAATAGCAATAGGGAACTTACTCTACGATAAAGTAATCTATGAAGTCAATGCGATGAATGAGAAAGTGTATGCTTCTTTTATTACTGAGTATAAAGAAGGGTATGGGACAGAAAGTTTTGATATGACAGAACATTTCAGAAAAAGGAAAGAAGCAACATTCAAAAGAGAAGTAACACATTGGTTCGAAATATCTTCTTTGTAAGTTAAACCAATTAAATCTCAAAAAGAAACTTAACTACTCTAACTATTATGCACCAAAGGTGCATAACGGTAAATCAAATTATTTAATTTTCTTAGTTGCGTAAAATACTTCACCCTTAAGTTGAGTATATGTGATTTTAAGTTCATCACCTTTTTTACCTGCAAATTGAAATTTAATCAATGGGTTTTTAGAAAGGAATTGGCTTGTTGAAGCATCATATACTACTTTGTCACCTACTGTAGCAGTAATATGTGTAATAAAATTAGCTTCTTTACCTTTTTTCTTTGCTTGATCATACGTAAGCATATCATGACTTATAGCAACTTTTGCTTTAACAAGTCCATCTTTTTCTTTTGCTTTAATTTTCATTTTAACTTTAGTTGGAGTCGCTGCTGCTGGAGCATCAGCCATAGCCGCTGTAGCCATAAGTGCAATACTTGCAAGTGCTAATATTAATTTTTTCATTTATATTTCCTTTTATCTATAATTATATATCTGTTTAAGCGATGTAAGGGATTAACCTTCACATCCACCAAGTGCAACTTCTAATGAAAGTTTTGTAGTGTAAAATTTACCATCTTTACCTTCAACAACTGTTGTAATCGTACCAGATTTTTTCATTTTAATTTTCAAAGAAAAATTTGCTTCTGTTCCTTCAGGTACATCAAAAACTACTACAGTAGCCTCAGGATTTACATCTTGAAAAATTGCAATACTTTTTGCAGGAATATCTGTTTTAACAGATACAGGAATAGCTCCACCATTACTTGCTACTTTTGGCGCTTTTAGTTTAATATCTGCACTCTCTGTTGGAGTGATTTTTCCATATAGTGCCTCGATAGCTGTTGGTACAGTTTTCGCTGTCCATGCTGCTGGTTTCTCCGCTCTATAATCTGTTGCGCTAAGGCTTACTGTCATTGCTGCTATTGCTACAAGACTTACAATACTTTTTTTCATTTAATTTCCTTTCTATTGGTTAACTATAGGAATGAGCATGATTTCTCAAACTTATTCCTAATAGTATCTATTTATTGTGTAATAATAGTGATAAGTCTGTCTTATTTAGACTGACTTACCATATAATCTACAACTGCTTTAAATTTCACATCATCTAATGCTGTTCCACCTTTAGGTGGCATACCATTGATACCTTTGATACCATTAGTATAAACACTGTCTATACCTTTTTTAAGTACTGCCGCCCATGCTTTTTTATCGCCAACCATTGGTGCACCCATAGCATCTGTACCATGACACACTGCACATGATGCATCATAAATTTCTTTTGCTTCATTTCCTGATCCAGTAGCTTTTTTTACTGGTTTCTCTTTTTTCTCAGAAATTGGAGGATTATAGTCACTAATCCCTGCACCTTGAATACGTGCAACTTTTGGTTCACCATCAAAACAATCTTTCATACATCTAGTTTTATTCCCCCCAAAATTTTTAGGATTATCATAAAACTTACGTACATTCTCTAAGCCATTTTTTCCATCAATTTTTGGAATAAAACCATCTTTGTTTGGCATAACAATTTTCAAAAATTTGTCTCTATTAAGTACATATTCATCATCCAATTCTTCACCATCAATTTTAATCTCATTGATAGAAAGAATGTATGCCACCAATGCATATGTTTCATTGGTTGTTAAAGACATAGGAGCTGGATGAGGCATACCTGTTTGAATATACCAAAACAACGTACTAGCATATGGCCAGTATGACCCAACATTACGCTTAGGACCATCATCATCAGGCTTGAGTCTTTGAAGCTTCAATGTTTTTTGCATTTCATATGCATTACCTTGCTGAAGAGCTGGATACCCTGCGCCACCTGCACCAAAGTCAAAGTGACAAGAAGCACATTTTGCTTCATAAAGTTCATCACCATCCTCTACAGAACCTTCACCTTCAGGAAGACCTGTACCATCTGGCATTACGTCGATGTCCCATGCTCTGATTTCATCAGCGGTTGCTGTTCTACCAAATTTTACATCTTTGTATGCTTTTTGTGTATTGACATGATAAGATGAAGTCTTACCATTTTTTACAGGGTAAGTCATACCCCCATCAATTACTTTTTTACCATTTGTATAGGTACGTGATGCATCACTTGCTGCCATAGCAGATACAGAGGCCAATGCTACAACTGCTACTGTCGATATTAATTTACGATAAGATTTGAACATTTTTCACCTCTCCTTTTTCTGTGATTTCCCAGGTCATAATGCCGTTTCTATGGTATACACCTTCGACACCAACTGCATCTCTTTCTTGTTTTACACTTGGCTGAACATATCCTGCGTCATCTCTTGCACGACATGAGAGTAATAAAGGTTTACCATCATACTTGTGAATAAATGAGAATCTAGTCCATGCTTGAGGTAAAACTAAACCTTTAAGACTTGCTTCTACCCAGTTTTTACCACCATCAAAAGACAAATCAACACCTTCAATCGTACCCATACCAGACCAAGCTAAACCTTCAATTTCCACGACATCACCTTTTTTAAGGTCTGTCCATGGTTTTTCAGGACAAGGAGAAGTCACTACAGAGTTTACTTCATTTGCATAGAAGTGCTGAATCGCTTTTCCATCATG
>JALXBG010000178.1 GCA_026991605.1 Sulfurovum sp. | reverse complement strand
TACAAAACATGCACATATAGATATGGAAGTCACATGTACAGGTGACACGCATATAGATGACCACCATACAGTTGAGGATGTAGGTATTGTGATTGGTCAGGCACTTAGAAAGGCTATTTATCCTGTAGAAAGTATAGAACGCTTCGGTAATGCAACTGTAGTTATGGATGAGGCAAGTATTACCTGTGATATTGACCTTTCAAATCGTGGATACTTGGTATTTGAATTGCCTATAGGTGGGAAAGTAGGAGATTTTGATGTAGAGCTTGTAGAAGAGTTCTTTAAGGCATTTGCATTTAACTTGCCGCTTACTTTGCACCTTATTTATAACCGTGGTAAAAATAAACATCATATCATTGAAGGTGCATTTAAAGCCTTGGCTGTAGCTCTTAGACGTGCGGTAACTGTCAATGAAAATGCGGGTATTCCAAGTACAAAAGGTGTCCTGTGAGTATAGAACTTGTTGTATTGGATGTAGATGGTACGATGACAGACTCTCGTATCACATACAGTGAGAAGGGCGATGAGATTAAATCGTTTAATGTCAAAGATGGTTTAGCCATAGCTTCTTGGAGAAAGCTTGGAAAACAAGTGGCTATCATAACAGGAAGAAGCTCTGAAATTGTTGCTCGCCGTGCGAAAGAGTTGCATATAGAACATTTTTATCAAGGGGTACATAACAAAAGAGAAGTACTTGAAAAACTTCTTGAAAATCTTGATTTGACTATGGATAATGTAGCAGCGATAGGGGATGATCTGAATGATTTACAGATGCTTAAGGCTGCCAAAATATCCTTTGTACCTAGAGATGCAAGTGCCTATGTTGATAAAATAGCGACGGTCATATTGAGTAAAAAAGGTGGTGATGGTGCAGTGAGAGAGATGATTGAAAAACTCATTGTACAAGAAGGTTTGGAAAAGAAGTATCTGGATTTATGGCTGTAAAAATAGAATTTGTCTTAAGTATTGCTATTGTAGTAATTTTTGTTGCTTCTTTAAATTTAAAACTAAATGATGCTGAGAGTAAAGTGAAGCCTATTACAAAAGAGTTAGAATTTACCTATACAACATTTACTGAGGTTGATACTAAGAAACTTCAGGGACGTGCTTATGGTACCTATGGTGTACGAGATAATAATGTTTTAACCATTCATGACTTGGTATATCAAACGGAAACTATAGAGTCTTTGGTTGCAGATAAAGCAACCTATATGGGTGAAAATATTTATCTTGAAGGTGATGTAGTTTTAGATCAAACAGATGGCTATACTTATGAAACTGAACAAGCAGAGTATAATCAAAAGAGTGAAATTTTAAATATTACAGCACCCTTTGTTGCAACTAGGGATAAAAATATTATTCGTGGAGATAGTTTGCGATATGATACACGTAAAGAAGAAGTATATGGTACAATGATTGATGCAATTGTTTATACGATAGAAAAGTAAATTATTGCTATAATACTTAAAATTATTATATAAAGGTTTTGCATTGATTTTTTTTAAAATTACACTCTTTTTACTACTTAGCCAGCTACTATTTTCTGGTGAAGTAGAAATAACATCTGATTCTATGAATGCCATTGACCTTAAAAAAGAGGTACACTTTATGGGAAATGCAAAGGTTAAGCAATTGCAAGATTGGATTCATGCAGATGAAATAATTGTGCATCTTAATGAAAAAAATCAAGCTAAAATGTATGAAGCCATTGGTAAAGTAACTTTTGAATTTCAAAATGAAAAAGGGCATTACCTAGGAAGTTCAAATCGTGTAAAATATTATCCACTAAAATCTCTTTATGTTCTTATAGGTAAAGCTAAAGTAAATGATATACTTAATCATCGTAGTGCAAAAGGAAATGAAATTACTGTTGATATGCTAACAGGTAATAGTCAGGTTAAAAGTAAGCCAAAAGAAGAAGGTAAAAAACAGGCTCCTGTGGTTTTTACCTTTGATTCGGAAAAGAAATAATGATTCCACGTATTGTAGAAGCTAACTTTATAAAGTCAGCACAAAGTATTGCTGACTCTTTGCCTGAAGACATGAGCGAAGTGGTATTTCTTGGACGTTCTAATGTAGGAAAAAGTTCTACACTCAATGGACTCACTCAGAGAAAAAACCTAGCTAAATCTTCTGCGACTCCTGGAAAAACACAGCTTATAAATTTTTTTGAAACACGCTATTTGTATAATGAACAAAGTTACCCTGTACGTTTTGTAGATTTACCGGGCTTTGGATATGCAAAAGTTTCTAAGTCACTCAAAGAAGTTTGGCAGAAGAATTTGGTTGAGTTTATTCAGCACCGTGTTTCTATACGTTTGTTTATCCATCTACGTGACGCACGTCATCCCCATGCCAAAATTGATGATGATGTGGAAGCATATATCTTAGAGTTTATACGTCCAGATCAGAAGTATTTAACTGTCTTTACCAAGATAGATAAACTCAATCAAAAAGAGCGTAACAAACTCAAACGTGAATTCCCAGGCTCTATCACTCTGTCTAACCTCAAAAAAAATGGACATGACAGGGTACATCAAACTATTTTACAAACTATTTTTGGTGTAGATGATTCACCTAAAAAAACAGAAGAAGATAAAGCATGATAGAACTTGTCAAGGCTAAGTTAGATGATATCCCCGCAATGCAGGCATTGGTAACAGGAGAAGTCAAAGAGGGGATAATCCTTAATCGCAGTGAAGATGAAGTGGCAACAAATATTCGTTCTTATGTCTTAGCAAAAGATGAGGGAAAACTTGTAGGTTATACGGCATTACATATACACTCTAAGCGTTTAGCTGAAATACGCAGCCTTATTGTAGATGAAGCGTATCGTGGGCAGAGTATAGGTAAACGTATGGTAGAGTTTACGCTTGAAGAAGCGAAAAT
>JALXBG010000177.1 GCA_026991605.1 Sulfurovum sp. | reverse complement strand
GTACAGATGCTTAAAAAAATTGCACTCGATCAAAATGTTGCTATCATCATGGTGACACACGATGAAGCAATGCTCCCGTTGTGTGACCGCATACTCAAAATAGAAAATAAAAAGGTAGTCTCTGAAACTATATCAGAAAATGGTAGTATGATTTAGGTAAATCGATAAATCAGAGTCATTTTCTCTCTTTTAATCATTTTTTCTGTATACTGTCACAAATTTAATATATTAAGGAGACAATATGAACGTTAATAAAATCAGATCATTTTGTAGACCATTTAGAATTGTACTTGGATCAGCGCTTATCGGATATGGTGTGTATAGTGGAAACCAATGGTTTTACCTTGGGGCTATCCCACTTATTGCAGGAGTTGTAAATTTCTGTCCACTCTGTATTATCACTAAACAGTGTGATATTCCAGAAAAATAACTACCATTTGGTCGATTTATTCGACCATAATATCAACTTCTTATTTACTTCAACATTTTTAATATTTAATCAAGTATAATTTCACCCATATATATAACTATCATAAAGGGGTAACACATGGATAAACTCACAGAATATTTAAACGCACATCCCCATGATGAGCTTCACCCCTCAGAAATAGCAAATCTTCTTAAAGACTTAGACGATAAAAGTTTTGCAGATGCTGTTCAATCCATCCCAAAAGAACTCATCGCTGATGTAGCATTGGAACTTCCTGACAGATACTTTGAAGATGTGCTCGAATCTTTTACGCCTGAAGAGATTGCAGAATCTGTAGCAGAGTTGGAATCTGATGACCAGACAGACTTTATCCAAGAGCTCGAAGAGCGCGATGAAGAAATGGCAAAAGAGGTCTTTGAAGAGCTAGACTCTGAGGATCAGGCAGATATTCTTCAACTGAAACAGTACGAAGATGATGAAGCTGGTGCCTACATGCAGATAGAGGTCTATACGGCTGGGCTTGAACAAAATGTACATGATGTCATCAATGACTTTGCAGAGTTGCGCCGTAATGATGAGCTGGAAAATGTCAATTATTTGTTTGTCACAGATAAAGAGAAGAAACTCCGTTACGGGGTAGGGCTAGACAACCTTTTAGTCTTTGATTTTAACAAAACACTGAAAGACAATATAGAACAGACACCTGAAAAGTTTAAACCTGTTGTTGCAACAGACCATGACGCTATAGACGATGTTGTCCAGAAATTTCAAGAGTATGACTTAAACTCTATACCTGTGGTAGATGAAGAGGGTGTACTTCTAGGACGTATAACCTCAGATGATATCTATGATGTTATGAATGAACAAGCAACAGACCAAATGTATAACCTCGCAGGGGTGAATGATGATGCTGAAGAAGATGAAGATATCTTTAAAGCAGGTAAAGCACGTGCGGTATGGCTCTCTGTTAATCTTCTTACTGCCATCGCTGCATCATTGGTGATAGGCATGTTTGAAGAGACTTTGCAGAGTATCGTAGCCTTAGCTATTTTGATGCCTATCGTGGCATCAATGGGTGGCAATGCTGGTACACAGTCATTGACGGTTGTTGTGCGTCAGTTAGCGCTTGGTGATATTGCCAAACATGATGCTTTCCGTACGATTAAGAAAGAGGTTATACTCTCTCTTGCAAATGGTCTCTTTTTTGCTATAATCATGGGGTTTATTGCTTCTGTCTGGTTCGACAAGGGGATGCTCGGTGTTGTTATAGGTCTCTCTATGGTTATCAATTTACTCTCAGCAGGGTTCTTTGGTTCGATGGTGCCACTCTTACTCAAAAAGTTAGATGTAGACCCTGCCATAGGAAGCACCGTTATTTTGACTACTGTGACCGATGTTGTCGGTTTCTTTAGTTTTTTAGGGTTAGCTACCCTCATTTTATTATAAGGATTTTGTCAGTCTATGGACTTGTTAATTTTATATTTTGTAGCCGCAGTGCTTATCTCTTTTATCTGTTCTGTTTTAGAATCAGTTTTACTCTCGGTCAATATGCCGTACGTTTCAGTACTTGAGAAAGAACGTCCAAAAGTAGGACTTTTACTTAAATCTCATAAAACCAATATCAATAAATCTATTGCTTCTATACTCATCTTAAATACTATTGCAAATACTTTGGGTGCCGCAGCTGTAGGTGCGCAGGCAGAGCATGTCTTTGGCTCTAGTGCAGTGTTCTGGGTTTCTGTAGTATTGACCTTTGCCATTTTATTTCTCGCAGAAATCATTCCTAAAACCATTGGTGCTACGTATTGGAAACAGTTAGCACCTATGGCAGCGTATGTCATCCGTTTCTTTATATGGATAACATACCCTATTATTCTTATGACACTTTTTGTGACAAATCGCATTAAGAAAGATGATGAGGGGATGAGTCTCACACGTCAAGAGCTCATAGAGTCTACACTCATGAGTGAAGATGAAGGTGTTTTAGATGAGCAAGAGTCTGATGTGATAGAAAATATTCTTAAACTCGATAGTATTAAAATTGAAGAGATTCTTACTCCTAGAACAGTTGTTTTCGCTTTAGATGGTAAACGTACACTTTCTGACATTGTTAAAAATGAACCAGCAATTTTTAAATTTTCCCGTGTACCTGTATTTGCTGAAAGTATTGAAAACATTACAGGTATGGTGATGACAAAGAAGATTTTTAAACATGCCTTACAAGATGACTCTATAACACTAGAGAGCATACAAAAAGACATCTACAAGATAAACGAAAACATCCCTGTTTCTATGGCACTAGACTTGTTTATCAAGAAGAAAGAGCATATGTTCTTGGTACAAGACTCTTACGACCAAACAGAGGGCATCGTGACACTTGAAGACTGTGTTGAGACCATCTTGGGTGTAGAGATAATGGATGAGAGCGACTCTCATGCAGATATGCGTGAAGTAGCCAAACAGAAGATGA
>JALXBG010000176.1 GCA_026991605.1 Sulfurovum sp. | reverse complement strand
TGTGTTTGCAATGCCACACGTTTCTCTTCCATATCTGCAAGCTCTTTTTCTATCTCTTCAAGACGTGCAGTATTTTTCTCTGATACTTCCATTTTTAGTGCTTCACGCTCTACCTGGAGTGTACTTATCTCACGTTTAATCTTAGCCAAGTCTGTAGGTTCAGACTCTATCTGCATTTTAAGCTCTGCTGCAGCTTCATCTATAAGGTCAATCGCCTTATCTGGCAAGAAACGGTCTGTAATGTATCGGTCAGACAACTTCGCAGCAGCCACAAGTGCAGCATCAGTAATGTTAACATTATGATGCGTTTCAAGTTTTTCTTTAATACCACGAAGAATCTGCAATGCTTCATTAATACTTGGCTCATCAACTTTTACAGGTTGGAAACGACGTTGTAATGCCGTATCTTTTTCAAAGTACTTTCTGTACTCTTTAAGTGTGGTTGCCCCAATAGTATGTAACTCACCACGTGCAAGTGCAGGTTTTAAAATATTTGCTGCATCATTTCCACCCTCAGATGCACCAGCACCAACAATAGTATGAATCTCATCAATAAACAAGATGATGTTTCCAGACTCTTTGACTTCATCTATGACAGATTTAAGTCTATCTTCAAACTCACCTCTATATTTTGCTCCTGCAATAAGTCTATTCATATCTAAACTCATCACACGCATATTTTGTAAACTTAAAGGTACTTCTTTATTGACAATACGCTGTGCAAGCCCTTCTACGATAGCTGTTTTACCCGTTCCTGGTTCACCGATAAGTATTGGGTTGTTTTTTGTCTTACGAATAAGAATCTGCATCATACGCTGTATCTCTTCATCTCGACCTATGACGGGATCAAGCTTCCCATCGATAGCTTTCTGATTGAGATCATCTGCATACTGCGCCAACGCCTCAAGAGTTTCATCACCAGATTGTGAATCTATCTGTTTACCACCTCTGATGCTCTCTAAAGTCTTTTCAAACTCAGAGATATCCACATACTTACCAATGGTATCTTTAATAAAGCTCTCACCCACGTTTGCCATAAGCCATGCATCAACAGCCAAATATTGGTCACCCTGCGCGGTCATGACACCTTCAGCATTTTGAAGTGTACGTACAAGATTTTGCCCTAGTTTAATACTCTCCTTAGTTACAGATGAGACCTGTGACAATTTATTTGCCAAAGATTTTGTCTCTAACTCAATAGCAGCTTTATCTACATTCATTTTATTGAGTGCTTGATGTAGTATGCTTCCAGAATTTGTAAGCAGTGCCCACAATAGATGTACAGGTTCTACTTCTTGGTTTTTGTTATGCAATGCCAACGAGACACCAGACTCGATGGTTCCTTGCATTTGGTTGGTTAATTTTTCTAAGATATTCATGGAATACCTCCTTTGATTATTTATTTATAATAAGCATTATACAACATTGAGTCACTTCTTGTCAAGTTTATTTAGTAAAATTATTTAAATATGACTTTAAAAATGGTTAACCTAACTCTATTATAGTATTGAACTTTATATAAAAGCAACCTCTTAGTCGTTTTTAAATAAAATTATAAACCAATTTGGAGATATTACCCACATGATTAAAAAAAGTAAAGAAATTATCCTTGCAGGACTGGTATCAACGGTAACTGCTGCTTATTTATTTGGTTCTTTTGCACAGGCAAAAGACAACAATACCACGAAAGCAACAACAATAGGGCCTTCATCTCCTAAAGAGAAACTAGAAGCCTACATTAAATTTACACAAATATTGAATCTCATAGAAAGTCAGTACGTTGATGATGTAAATACCACTGGACTTGTGGACAAAGCACTCAAGGGTCTTATGACAAACCTTGATGCACACTCTACATTTATGGACACCAAAGCCTACAAAGACCTCTCTGTCCAAACCAAGGGTGAGTTTGGAGGTCTTGGTATCTCTATCGGTATGAAAGATGGTGCACTCACTGTCATAGCCCCTATCGATGGAACACCTGCATTTAGAGCAGGTGTCAAATCTGGAGATATCATACTCAAAATCAATAATCAGGCGACCATTGGTATGAACATCGATGAGTCAATAAAACTCATGAGAGGTAAACCAGGTACCAGCCTTGTTTTAACAATCATAAGAAAAAAAGAGCCTAAACCACTTAAAATAAAAATTACCAGAGATATCATCAAAATCCAATCTGTCTATGCAAAAAAGATTGGCGATGATGTACTCTATCTACACGTTACCTCTTTTGACCAAAAAGTGGTCAAGGGTGTTAAAGAAGCTATCAAGGAGCATAACAACACCAAAGGAATTATCTTAGACTTGAGGAATAACCCTGGTGGGTTGTTAGACCAAGCTGTTGGACTGGTAGATTTGTTTGTTAAAAAAGGTGATATCGTCAGTCAAAAAGGGAAAGTGAAAAGTGAAAACATGCATTATCCTGCACATGTACAAGATACAGATACCCATACACCTATCGTGACTTTGGTCAATGGAGGAAGTGCCAGTGCCTCAGAGATTGTCTCTGGTGCCTTGCAAGACGTTAACCGATCTGTCATAGTAGGAGAAAAAACATTTGGTAAAGGTTCTGTACAAGTTGTTATGCCTATAGGTGAAGATGAAGCACTTAAACTCACTGTCGCGCGCTACTACCTGCCAAGTGGTCGTACCATCCAAAATGTAGGTGTCACTCCAGACATTACCGTGCACTTAGGGAAGATAGAGCTTAAGGAAGATCCTCTTATGCTAAAAGAGAGAGACTTGAAACAGCATCTTGAAGTTGAACTTGCAAAGATTGATGGAAATACGACAAAAACTGAAGATGTAAATAGTTCTCACGAAAACAATGAAACAAAAATAGACGATACAATCATTACAAATGAACAACTTTACAAAGATGCACAGCTTAAATCTGCTGTAGA
>JALXBG010000175.1 GCA_026991605.1 Sulfurovum sp. | reverse complement strand
TATCTTACAAAGAGAGACAAACTTGTTTATCATAAACAAATGATTTCTTTGGGTGATTTTATTCGTGCACGTATAGATTTTTTTAATATTGTTGCTATGCAATCCAAACTCTCTTTTGAATTTAAAATTTACTGTAACCCTGCTGTTATTTTTATGAATGAAACTAAACTACAACGTATTATTGATAACAACATTACAAATGCTATTAAATATACTAAAAAATTCAAAATTATATATATTACTCTAACTGAAGAAAAAGACTATTATATTTTTAAAATTGTTAGTGATTCTTCACAGATAGAAGAACCTGAAAAGATATTTCAAGCTTATTATAGAGAGAGTAATATTAAAGATGGACTTGGGCTTGGGCTCAAACTGGTGAAAGCTATTTGTGATGAAGAACATATTCTTATTACACTTGACACTGATGAAAAATCTACTGCATTTAAATATTGTTTTCTTAAAGGAGCAGAATGAAAATACTATTATTAGAAGACGACATCCTCCTTAATGAGGCTATATTAAAGTTTCTTACTATTAAAGGGCATAGTGTAGATCCTTTTTTTAATGGAGAAGACGCCCTAAAAAATATTAAAAATACCTGTTATGATCTTTTAATTTTAGATATTAATGTACCTAAGCTTAGTGGTCTTGCGATGCTTGAAAAACTTCATAACAACAAAATACAGATCCCAACGATTTTTATCTCTGCAATTATTGATATTGATGATATATCACATGCTTTTGAGTTAGGCTGCCATGATTATCTAAAAAAACCATTTCATTTAAAAGAGCTTGACCTTAGAATAGACAAGCTTCTACACTCTGCATATCTTCCTAGGAATCATCTAAGGCTCTCTGCGAATTATAGTTTTGATGTAGAAAAACAAATACTTACTTTTAGGGGAGAAGCACAAACTTTTTCAGAGCGTCATCTTAAAATTATTATACTTCTTGCAAACAATAGAAACAGGGTTGTAGACTACTCTCTTTTCCAAGAGTATGTGTGGGATAATATGGAGATAGAAATACCTACCATACGCGCAGAGATAAATCGTCTCAAAAAATTACTTAAAGAGGATATTATTGTTAATATTAGAAATATGGGCTATATGGTTAAAAGACCTTAGAGAAGTCATGTTTCTTCAAAATAGATACTAAGCCAAAATAGGGTAGAATCGCAACAATAAATAGAAGAAATATAAGGGTAAAAATGTTTGATACTTTAACAGATAGTTTTAAAAATGCCATAGGTAAAATACGTTTTCATGATGACGAGAAGGCACTAAAAAAAGCCACTACTGAGCTTAAAAAGTCGCTACTCAAATCAGATGTACACCATAAGGTTGTGAAAGACCTTATTTCGACGGTTGAGTTAGAAACTAAAAAACATGGTGTAGGGAAAGACAACTTCCTTAAAGCACTACAAGACAAACTTACAGATATTTTAACCCTAGAAGGTGCACCAAAAGGGTTTACTTTTGCTTCTAAGCCGCCAACTGTTGTTTTAATGATAGGTTTACAAGGTTCTGGTAAAACAACTACTACAGGTAAATTGGCATATTTCCTTAAAGAACAAAAGAAGAAAAAAGTACTCATCATCGCAGCTGACTTACAAAGACTTGCAGCAGTCGAACAACTCAAGCAGATAGCTTCTAACATAGAGGTAGAACTTGTAGCCGATGAAGGTGCTACGCCAACAGATATAGTCAAACATGGACTTGACAAAGCAGAAAAAGAGCTTTACGATGTAGTATTGATAGATACAGCTGGACGTTTAGCGATAGATGATGAGCTTATGGATGAGTTGGCAGAGGTGAAAAAAGTAGCTAATCCTGATGATCTCTTCTATGTGGCAGATGCGATGACAGGTCAAGATGCAGTAAGAACAGCGCAAACCTTTAAAGAAAAGATAGGCATCACGGGTGTGGTTCTTTCTAAATTTGATGGTGATGGTAAAGGTGGTGTGGCACTTGGACTGACCCAACAAGTAGGTGTACCACTTCGTTTCATCGGTAATGGTGAGAAGATGCCTGACCTAGAGCAGTTCATCGCTGACAGAATCGTAAGTCGTTTGATGGGTGCAGGGGATGTGGAAGGACTCGCTGAGAGAGCTGCTGCTACTATAGACCCTAAAGAAGCAAAGCGTATGACGCAGAAGATTAAAAAGGGCCAGTTTAACTTTAATGATTTTCTAGCGCAAATGGAACAGATGAAAAAGCTAGGAAGCATGAAATCCATCATGGGGATGATCCCTGGTATGGGTAATATGGCGAAGCAGATAGGTGACATGGACTTGGAAAACTCTGATGAGATTAAACAAATCAAAGCATTGGTGTCCTCTATGACTCTAAAAGAAAGAGAAAATCCAGATTTATTAAATAATATGCGTAAACGTCGTTTAGCAGCAGGTGCAGGGCTTGAACCTATGCATGTAAACCGGGTACTCAAGCAGTTTAAAAATGCTTCCAAAATGGCAAAGAAGATGTCTACCAAGGGCGGTATGAAGCAAATGCAAGACATGATGTCACAGATGCAGGGTGGCGGAGGGCTGCCAAATATTCCTCGCTAGATATAGTGTGAGAACTATAACTTAATAAAAAATTTAGCATCTTTATGGTAAAATCGCGGTTCGTTAAGCCTTGATGAGTGCTTTAGTCATTAAAAAGCAGTTGTCAGGACTTAATTTATGAACACTTTTACCTCAAAGTGGTTTGTAATTAAAAGACATATATTTAAAGGATATTACATGACAATGATCAGAATGACAAGAATGGGTAGAAAAAAGAAGCCATTTTACAGAATCGTAGTAACAGACAGCAGAAAAAGAAGAGATGGTGGTTGGATTGAAGTAATCGGTAACTACAACCCAGTATCTGTAAACAAAGAGCTTACACTTGATGAAGAAAGACTAAACTACTGGCTTTCAGTTGGTGCACAAATGAG
>JALXBG010000174.1 GCA_026991605.1 Sulfurovum sp. | reverse complement strand
TTTTAAATTCAAAAGAGAGTTTGGATTGCATAGCAACAATATTAAAAAAATCTATACGTGCACGAATAAAATCACCCAAAGAAATCATTTGTTTATGATAAACAAGTTTGTCTCTCTTTGTAAGATAACTAAGATCATCATAAATGCCATAAATATTTTTGGCTGCTGCTTCTATGTTATTAAGGGTAGGATGTTTGCCATTCTCCATTTCATAAAGTTCGATATTTGCCATAATAATAGATAATGGTGTATTAGTCTCATGTACAGCATAACGGAGAAAATGTTTTTGTGAAGCGAGTAAGGTTTGGGCATACGCTTTTTCTTTTTTGATTTTTTTTTCATAATCTTCTCTAGATAAACGTATTACCTTGATATAAAATAAATTTAAAACAAAAATCAAAATACCATAAGGAATGTAATGTGTTAAATCTTCATGTTTGGTATTGATATCTTTCGTAAATGCCAATATCCCTAGACAGAAAGTGAAGAAGAAAGCAATAAAACCAAAAATATGCATAGAATAACGACTATAATCTTGAATGAATATAGAAGGGTTGAGATATCTAGACACATATTTCCTTTTCATTCATTATAATAAAAATTTCCTCTATTTTGCATAAGTGCTATTTTGATGCTATTTTAATAAAGTATACTAACATTTAATCTATAATTATAATAGATGGAAAATAAAAAATCTTGGAGGATTTTATGAAAAAAACAATCATGAGTACTGCACTTATTGCAGCATTGAGCATGCCCGCATTGGCGACACAATTTATTACCATTGGTACAGGGGGTGTAACGGGAACATATTACCCGACAGGTGGTGCGATTTGTCGTATGATAAATAAGCAGAGGAAAACTACAGGTATCAGATGTTCCGTAGAATCAACTGGTGGCTCAGTCTATAACGTCAATACGATTAATGCCAATGAACTTGATTTTGGTATTGCGCAGAGTGATACTGCTTATCAAGCATACCATGGAGAGGGTAAATTTAAAGGTAAAGCGGTAAAAGGATTACGTTCGGTACTTGCCATTTATCCTGAACTTTTAGCTTTTGTCGTTACAAAGTCTTCGGGGATTAAATCTTTAGCAGATGTCAAAGGTAAAAAACTCAATATCGATATCCCTGGTTCTGGAACACGTATGACTACAGATATTGTACTTAAAGCTTTTGGCATCAAACATTCAGATTTGGCATTGGCAAATGAGCTCAAGTCAAGTGAAGGTCCAACCATGCTAAAAGACAATAAAATTGATGGATATTTTGGTGTATTTGGACACCCTACTGCAAATATTAAAGATGCATCAAATTCTGTAGATATTGATCTGATTCCTATAGAGGGTGCTCCTATTGATGCTTTGGTTAAAAAATATTCATATTATGCCAAAGGTATCATTTCTGGTACTTTTTATAAAGGTGTAACACACGATACGCCAAGTATTGGTGTTAAAGCGGTATTGGTTACAAAAGATAGTATTGATGAAAAAATTGTTTACATAGTAGCAAAAACGATTTTAGATAACTTTGAAGAATTTAAGAAACTTCATCCAGCATATAAAACCATTACAAAAGAATCACTTTTAGATGGTCTTGCTGTACCACAACATCCAGGGGCTATCAAAGCATTTAAAGAAGCAGGGCTTATCAAATAAGTGATGCAGTTTAAAGAAGAGAAAGGAGGTGCCTATGAGTGATATTGTTAAAGATGATGAGGCATTGATTGAAGAGCTTGAGGGGCAACGAAATTTAGAAGAAGGGACATGGCAGCATTGGATGATTCTTATCATCGCTTTTATGTGGTCCCTTTATCAACTTTATGTGGTGGTTGTCCCTACCAATAGTGTTTTTGTACGTTCTTTTCACTTGGCATTTGCACTGGCACTGGCCTTTGCGATGTACCCGATGTTTCGAACTCAAAAAACTATGAGTTCCATCCCTTGGTATAATTTTCCTTTAGGGATTTCAGCGGTGATTGGTGCTTTATATATCTATATCAACTATGATGCACTCAATGCACGAAGTGGTGCATGGTCACCACTCGATGTAGCGATGGGAATCATGAGTATCATTTTATTACTTAAAGCTGCCAGACGCACCTTAGGTATGGCTCTACCTGTCATTGCAGGTATTTTTTTGGCTTATGACTATTTTGGTCAGTATATGCCAGACCTTATTGCACACAAGGGTGCCAGTATCAATAAGATGGTAGGACAGATGTATCTTACTACAGAGGGAATCTTCGGAGTTCCTCTAGGGGTGAGTGCATCGTATGTCTTTTTGTTTGTACTCTTTGGTGCATTGCTTGAGCGTGCAGGAGCGGGTAAATATTTTATAGACCTTGCGTATGCACTTTTAGGTAAGTATGATGGCGGACCAGCCAAAGCATCGGTAGCAGCATCTGGTATGATGGGAATCATTTCAGGTTCATCCATCGCCAATACGGTTACTACAGGTACTTTTACCATACCACTTATGAAAAAACTAGGTTTTCCAGGCTATAAGGCAGCTTCTGTTGAGGTGGCGGCTTCTACCAATGGTCAATTGATGCCTCCTATTATGGGGGCAGCAGCATTTATTATTGCTGAGTTTTTAGGACTTGCCTATACCGATGTCATTATGGCCGCGGCTATTCCTGCTTTCGTGAGTTATTTTGCACTCTTTTACATTGTGCATTTAGAAGCGAAAAAACTTGGTATTAAAGGGGAAGACCCATCTAAATTAGAGCGTGCATTTGATATCTTTAAAGGAGGTATTCACTACATTGTGCCTATCTTCTTTTTGATGTATACGTTGATTATTCTTAGACAGTCACCTCAGATGGCGGCGTTTAATGCCATCTTTTTTATGATGCTTATTATGGTACTTCAACGTCCAGCCTATGCATTTTTAGAAAAACGTGCTTTAACAACGGAAGTATGGATTAGTGGTTTTGTAGACATTGGACATGG
>JALXBG010000173.1 GCA_026991605.1 Sulfurovum sp. | reverse complement strand
GCAGCACCCATACCTTTGTCACGTAACCAAGCTACTGCTTTGTCCATGTCTCCATCAGACTCAGCAAGTGCTTTTTTACAATCCATCATTCCAGCATCAGTCATCTCTCTGAGTTTTTTAATGTCTTTAGGTCCGAAGTTTGCCATGATTACGCCTTTGCCAATTCTTTTGCAGATGCTACAGCGTCTTTAAAGTCGCCTTTGAAAGAGTATTTGTCTTCCATAACTTGAATCTGTGCTTCTGTCATGTTTGCTACATCGTCAAATGTGTAGAAACCTTCGTCATTGAGTTTTCCTTGGTATACTTTACCAACACCAACAATTTTAGTAAGGTCATCACCTTTTTTCTCTTCTTTTGCTGCTTTAGGAGCTGCTTTTTCTTCTACAAGTTTAGCTACTTCAGTTTCAGTTGCTGGCGCTGCTACTTCTTCAGCCGCTGCTTCAGCCATTACTTCTTCGATTTCACCTGCTGGTACTTCATCAGCTACATCACCGTTAGCTTCAGCATATGCTGCTTTACCTTCGATAATTGCTTCAGCCATCTCTTTACAGAAAAGGTTGATTGAACGGATAGCATCATCGTTTCCTGGGATTGGGTAATCGATAACATCTGGGTCACAGTTAGTATCAAGTGGTGCAACAACTTTCATTCCCATTCTTTTTGCTTCTTTTACTGCGATGTGTTCTTTAACAGCATCAACAACAAACATCAACTCTGGAAGTTTTTTCATGTGTCTGAAACCTTCTAGGTATGAAGAAAGTTTTTCTTTCTTTCTTAAAAGCATCAATGCTTCTTTTTTAGTAAGCATATCAAGTTGACCATTTTCTTCCATCTGCTCGATGATTTCAAGTTTTCTAATAGATTTTTTCATTGTTGGGTAATTTGTTAACATTCCACCTAACCATCTTGTAGCAACGTAAGGCATACCACATCTCTCTGCGTGCTCTTTTACTGCTTGTCTTGCTTGTTTTTTAGTTCCTACGAAAAGTACAGTTTGCCCTTCAGCTGCTGCGTCTCTTACTACGTTGTAAGTATATTTGAAGTATCTAAGTGTTTTTTGAAGGTCGATAATATAGATGTTTTTTCTTGCACCGAAAATGAATTTTTTCATTTTCGGATTCCATCTTCTAGTTTGGTGTCCGAAGTGTACTCCACACTCCAATAGGTCTTTCATTGTTACCATTTTGTCTCCTTGACATATAATTATAATGAAATTTTCCATGCACATTATGCATAAAAATTTCGTTAAAAGCACATTGCTTCATCACTAGGTTTAATCCGCTGTAGTCCTCAATGTTCATGCCAAATCTAGCATCACACAACCGTGCAAGGAATAACTACATGTGTATTTTCCATTACTCTCAAAAGAATAAGGAACGCGATTATACCGAAATATTTTTTAAGATTTTATAAAAAGAAGACTTCTTAGGTGTTGCAAAGTTACAACACCCTCATTTTAGGCTTGCAACGCTACAAGTTTTTCTTTCACTTCCTCTACATGCCCTTTAACTCTTACCTTATCCCATGCGGCAGCTATTTTACCCTCTGGGTTGATGATAAATGTTGAACGTACTACACCCATGTACTCTTTACCCATAAACTTTTTAAGTTGCCATACACCAAAGGCGTTACAGAGATCTTTATCTT
This sequence comes from Sulfurovum sp., assembly GCA_026991605.1. Taxonomy (GTDB): domain Bacteria; phylum Campylobacterota; class Campylobacteria; order Campylobacterales; family Sulfurovaceae; genus Sulfurovum. The sequence continues at coordinate 1,313 of JALXBG010000173.1, read as the reverse complement.
CATCTGCTAGTAGTGTGATTTTAAGGTCTTTTTTCTCAATAAAATTTCTGTGTTTTTTAGGAGAGTCTGGACTCACACCCAATACAATAGCCTCTAACCCTTCAAAGTCAGGAAGTGCTGCTGTAAAGTCACAGGCTTCTGTGGTACATCCTGGGGTATTGTCTTTTGGGTAAAAGTAAAGAACTACCCATCTGCCCTTAATATCTCTAAAACATATCTCTTCTTCATCTTGATTTGGCAGACAAAAGTCTGGTACTGCATCACCTACTTGTAACATTAACTATCCTTGTATAGATTTTTTGATAGTATAACAGAATGAATATAGAAAATGAACAAAACAAAGAAAAATTACTTGCAGATATAGAGAAACTCATCGCGTATGGAAGAGATGAACCTACTATAAACCCCTCACTTTTGGAGTACCTCTCCATAGAAGACCTCACAAATACAAAAACCAAACTTTTGGAACGTGTGGGTACGCTCAGTGACGAAGACAAAACGTGGTTAGAGCAGTTTAAGACATATGAATAGGCATATTGCTATTTCGTCTTACATACCTCATCATTGCCACGAAGATCGATAGATTTATCAAACTCAATGTTATACTTTTTAAGAATATTACGCTGCTTGGTTTTTGCCTCTTCACGATTTATAATCACTTTGACCCCATCTTTATCTTCAAGAACCAAGTACTTATCGGTAACGGCATTGACCTTTTCATAAAACTCTTTAAAGTTTTTGAATGTTTGGCCATTGACTTTATCTATAGGCCACATCCCAAAATCATTGTCTCCTCTACTCATATCTGAAGCCAATACCTTAAGAAGTACCACCACTTCACTCTTGTCCTCCTCTTGCCATTTAGACGCTAAGTAAGAGAGTTTTAGACGGTTTCTGCTTGTAGAGAGTATGAGGTTTCTGGTCAATGGAGAAAATATGTAACCCCCCAATATAAAATAGGTGGGCATCGTGTCATACCGTGTGGTTTTTACTAAGTACATATCATCTGCTGTATTCTTAAGAAGTGCCTCTACATGCATAGGCTTTTTATCTCGTATAATATCGAGTCCAACACTCTGACCCATTTGATACGCATCTATAAAATAATGAAAGTACGTATACTCATGCTGTCTGAATTCCACGGTACCATCGTCTTCTATGTTGTGTCCATCTACTGCTGTGAGAATGTCACCTTCTTTTAGTATGCCATGAAGCGTTGAGTTGTGTACTACTTTATTGATGAGTTTTCCGGAAATATTATCGTCCAGCCCATAGTAGCTTCTTATGGCTGGGTTTTCCAGTTTTTGCGTACC
>JALXBG010000172.1 GCA_026991605.1 Sulfurovum sp. | reverse complement strand
TCACAGTTTACTACTGTTACTACTGGTGCTGTATCACCTACGTTAATTTCTGTACCACCAAGGTTACATACGATGTCATTTTTAAATGTTACTGTTGCCATTTAATATCCTTTAAATTGTTTTGTAGATGCATTATGACCTAAATAGGATAAATTTAGTCTTAATTAAATTTAAATGTATAAGTCATTCAATGCTATTGATAAAGTGTTACTAATTGACACACATATTACATCCCAGGAATACGTGGGATTCTTCCGAGTTTAGAGTTACGACAGTACCAACCCCAGCCTTTTTTCATCCAGTGTCCTACCACTGGCATAGGTATCATCTTTCCACCTTTGTTGTCACGATAAACAAAAGCTGCACCATTTCCAGTATCCATCACACATAAAATATTAAGATGTTCCATGTAACTCTGTTTTGAATCAATGTTTTGTAGCTTCATTGCAATGTTATAGGCTACATTTCTAGCCATTACCTCAGCAACATGCCCCTGTTTTGCACGCCATTCTGGTCCCATAAGTGATGCAGAATCTCCTATGGCATATATACCTTCAAAACCTTCTATTTCATTGTATTCATTGGTAACAATAAAACCTGCATCACTTAATGGAAGCCCTGATTCTCTTAAAATACCATGCCCTGTACCAGCAGAGATAAACATCGTCAAATCAGATTCTATTTTACTGCCATCTTCAAATTCTATACCATCAGAGACAAATGTAGTAATTTTTGAACCTACCTTTTTATGAATATTCAATCTTTCGAACATACTATCCATCATCACAAGGGCTTTTTCACCCATCTTTTGTCCTGGTTTTTCCATCGGTGCAAAAAAAGTAAGTTCAAAGTTCTCGCGTACCCCTTTTTTCTTAAGGTAGTTATGAACATTAAACAAAAGTTCAAAGGCAGGGCCACCACGTACAGCAGAACTATCTTTAGGGTTACCCCCAAACCCCATAGCTATCTTTCCATTTTTTTTAAGGATAAGTTTCTCTAGCTTTTCGTAAAGTGCTGTAGCTTCTTCAGGTTTACCACAAATAGAAAGTGTATGCTCCATCCCTTTGTGCTGTATTTTGTCTTGCCCAAGTCCTGCGACAATATATTCAAAATCATTAAGTTCTCTACCACTGGCTAAAGTAACTTTTTTTTCTGATGCTTTTATTTTTACAATAGGGTCTACTATTAGCTTGAATCCATGCTTCATTGCCAACCGGTCAAGAGGTACAGAAACGTCTTCTCTTGTAACTTCTCCAGTAGGTATCCATATAGATGTAGGATAAATATAAAAATAATCCCTATCACTTACAAGTGTCACATCTAATTCTTGTTTTCTTAAAAAAATGGCTGCTTCAACACCTGCAAAGCCACCCCCTAATACTAATACTTTTGATAGTTTTTCTTTTACTACTTTTTCCATATTACAACCTTCTATTTTTTAAGTAAATCTGCTCTGGGATACACAAATACAGCTTTTCTATCTACGGCAATTTTCTTTTTATCATCTACTGCATAGGCTACAATCTTTACAGGAATTGGTATATCTTTACGTGTATTATTCCCTAATGACTCACTTGTCTCTAGAATGACTACTTTTTTCTTCTTTTCCTCTGCACCTATTTTAAATGGCTTTCTTGGTCTTTTGATCTTGATTTTATCATTACCTACAATATCAAAGTAATACGTATGCTCTTTGCTGTCCGTATTGGCAAACATAAAGATGTAGTCATTTTGTACTACTCCATGATCAAGCACTTTGTAGAGTCTTTGCCCCTTGTTAATATCTAAAAGCATATGCTCTTTTTTACTTCCCATCACAAACAATGCTATAAGAATAATAGACAATACTGTAAAGTATGCAATCACCTTACCTCTAAAGTAGTTGGTTTTACCCTCATGTCTAAGCGTCTCTTTTTCAGAAGACCACCGAACAAGACTTGGCTTTCCAAGAGCTCCCATTACGGTGGTACATGCATCTACACATTCAAGACAGTTAATACACTCTAGCTGTAATCCTTTTCTAATATCAATGTGTGTAGGACAAACGGTGACACAAGATTCACAGGTCGTACACTCAGCAGTTGGTTCTACCGTAAGTAACTCTTTTTGTTTTTCAAATTTCTTCTCTCTCTCATACCCATGCCCTTGGTAAATATCACCACCTCTGATAGGATCATAGACTGCCATAATGGTGTCATCATCATATAATACAGACTGTACACGGCTGTAAGGACAGATATAAACACAGAAGTTCTCTTTAATAAGTACAACATCTATAATAATAAACAGTGCAATTCCTACAAGCATTCCGACAAGTGTCAAGTGTTCCATAGGATGTTTAAGGTATGTAAAGAAATCTTCAGGCGGGACAAAGAACCACATAAAGTCTGCTGCTGCTAAAAATGCCAAGAGTGACCAAAGTAAAATAGCAATTACTTTTTTGATTTGGTTTTCTGCTTTACTCATATCTGGGTCTTTTTGCTTATTTTTGATACGTTTACGAAGCCCAAGAAGTTTTGTTTCTATTCCATCTCTATAGATTACACGGAAAATAGTCTGTGGACATGCCCAACCACACCATGCTCTACCACCTATGGCTGTCACAGCAAAGATACCTAGAAAAAGGAGCATAAGCAAAAATGGCATCAAGTAAAGCTCCTGCATATCAAAAGCAACACCAGCTAAGTGTAGTTTTTTCTTGTCAAAACTAAGCAAAAAGAGGTGGTTTCCTCCTATGGTAATCCAAGGCATAGCAAGTGCAATAATTGTTGCAATCGCATAGGCCCAATATCTCTTAATTCTATACGGTACCCAATTTTTCAAATACTCTTTTGCCTGATTTTTCTTTGGTTTTTTTACTTCTGCTACGGCTTCCATTATGCTGTCCTTTTTTCATCTGGGGTATCTCTCTCAAAAGGACAAATCAATACGATATTGTCCACCTCTTTATCTTCTAATGTTTCTACGGCATTTCCTATACTTGCAACCAAACTTTTCAGCCTACGTGATTCAATATAATCTTTAAGTGAAGATCGGCTCACGTCTAGACTGCGCGCAATGGCAGAAACACTTTGTTTTTGTGCCAACATAGTCATAATCTCTCCATGATAAATGTCAAATTTAGAATTTGATTTACTACCCTTTGGTCTACCAATCTGTGTCGACTCACTAGGTATTTTGCGTTGTTCTTCAAGGAGTGGAAAAACTTTTGTGATATGGCTTTCCCTGTTAATAAGTAGATTTGCATCACACACCCATAAGTCTGCATTATGACTCAGTATACAGTTAAGTACTTTTACTAATTCATCTACTCTCGTACTTAATACAGCCAAAGAAGAGACAACAATTGTATATTTTTTTTTACCTAGTGATTTTAAAAAGTTTTCAAACTCTTTTCTCTCATCAATCAGTAAATCTTTGGTGGCATATTCAACAACTTCTTGTACCACATCAAGATGTTTTTGATGTGTAAATGCTAAAATTTCATTCTTTTGCGTCACCAAATTTTCAAGAGTCGGTATCTGTCGCATATATGCATAAAACATAGGCTTCCTTTAAATTTTGATAATATTATCTTATTTAACGATTAAAGTCAAGTTTTTAAAGACTTTTTTCGTCAAATATAGCTTTTTTTGTACTTTTATGCTAAAATAATCAAAAAATATTAGGCTATACGATTGAATTTAACACACTTAGATGAACAAAACAAACCCAAAATGGTTGATGTAGGAGACAAAACTCCCACGACTAGAATCGCAACGGCTTCTGGCATTATAGAACTAGGACAGTTAGCCTTTGATGCTGTCGTCGCAAACACAGCAAAAAAAGGACCTGTACTTCAAACAGCAGTCATAGCCGCCATTCAGGGAACGAAGCAGACCTCAACACTTATTCCTATGTGTCATCCCCTTATGTTGACATCGGTGAAGACAGACATCGAAGAGGTTCCTGAACTTCCAGGCTTTAAACTCACCGTGACTGCCAAATTGAATGGACAAACAGGTGTAGAGATGGAAGCACTTACTGGTGTCAGCGTAGGATTACTCACCATTTATGATATGCTCAAAGCCATAGACAAAGGAATGGTGATTAAAAATGTACAACTAGAACATAAATCCGGAGGAAACTCTGGTGACTTTAACAGATAAAAGGAGAAAATATGAAAGTACTTGATGAAAATACACCCGAAAGACCAGAGATAAATTACCCGACAAAATGGGGATTTAAAATTATTGGTAGAGACAAAGACGCACTTGAAAAGTGTATTAAACATATTATGAAAGAGACGGGGGACAAAGAACATGTTTGTACGCTTGGAAACCAGTCTAAAACAGGAAAGTTCCACACCTATAATGCGTCATGCACAGTAGACACAGAAGAAGAACGTAATAAAATCTTCAAATATTTTGAAGACCATGACGATGTAGATATGGTAATTTAAGACACCTTTTCTTTTAGCATCTTGTCTGCAGCCAAAGAGAGCAACATAGAAACGATGACATACGCCAAAAAGAAGTAGAGTCCTACCTCAACTTCTGCACGGCTTACTTCACCTTTATTGGCAGTAAGGTAGACTAAAAAGACTGCGACAACAAACACATCGACCATTGACCACTTTCCAATCAATTTAAAAAACTTCACAATATCATGGGCAAACCCACTTTTCATAAAGATAGAAACAAATAAGAGCGCCAAGACTTTTAAGGAAGGTACCACTACAGAAAAAAGTAAAACCACTAAAGCAACAATGACATCTCCACTGTCAAATAGTTTTAAAATAGAACCTATCACACCTTTAGACTCAAAAGAGAGGACAATATCCCCTAAGTATTCTACTTGCGTATGAATAGTCACCATCAATATAGGAGAGATTAACCCCAAGACTAAAGTGATAATTGCAGCGATGGAACCAAACAACATAAATGCCCGCAAAGAGACTAAAAAATATGAAAGCATGACTGCTCCAAGAAGATACATAAAGTAACGTGTATAGCGCTGCGCATTTAGCCTGGCAAGTGTTCTCTTTTTCTCCACTCTTGTAAAATTAACTTGACGATCATCCCCTACGAGTGTACCTAAAATGCTTGTTGCAAACTTTTCCAATTGAAGCATTGCTTGTTCTTCTGCCCCCTGTAAAGCCACCAATTCTGTCGTTGCATCTTCATAAAGCAATGCCTGCTGATACGCTTTTACCCCAAATACTATCATCCCCATAAGTACGATGAGTATCACACTATGTAACGTATATACTTTTATCTTATCCATCTATCACCTCAAAATAGATAAGTAACGTACGCTGGAAAAAGTGATCATTATCATCACTCACCATCACATATCTGTTTTTTCCTACTTTTGCCAAGCCTTCAAAATTATCTATATCCCAGCCTTTATGGTTATTCATTTTGGCTAGTATTTTTGTTTTGCATAAATCATTTTTACATTGATTGAGATAGACTTTTTTAAGGGTGACCACAAAAGGGTTAAGCAAACCCGTATACGAACGTTCAAGCACCAACACATTCCCATCATCCATCACTTCTATCGCAGAGACACCTGAACGTCCTTCAGGTTCAGCCTTAAAATGCCACTGCTTACCAGAAAGTGTATAGATAGTCTGTCTTTTCTTGTCATCTTTTTTTACGGGCCACTCTGTCGCAGTTAAAATCCCATAACGCGGGTGCCATGCCAAAGACTCTAAAGACTTATTTTTACTACGATAATTTTCTTTTTTTATTAGAAGCTTAGGAAGAGGGTAGTTTTTTATACGTCTTCCTACCTTATCACTGTTTTTATGAAACCAAGCTACTTTGGCATTACCTTCAAAAGAAACAAGTAGCCTATGCTCTCCGTCAAGTGTCAAACCTTCACTGTCTCTCTTCCATTTTTTAAGTCGTTTTCCTTTTTTGGTTTTCAACTTTGTTGCGTCTAAAGGAATAAGCATATCAATCTTGTCTGAAAAATGTGCATTAAACGCATACAGCAACCCCTTGTCACTGACAAAATAAAGTGTTTGTGTTTTTACATCATAAGTTACATCAGAAAGCTCTGTAAACTTGATGCCTTTAATCGTAGAAAAAGAGAGTCTCTTCTGGTCAAGAATTTTAATACCCATAAATGTTTTAGATTTTAAAGAGGGGGTAATATCAGCACTAAAAACCCCTGCATAAAGCATAAGGAAGGTAGAGATATAAAGAAGAAAATACCTCATATCTCTTTACTATTTTCAGGGAAAAAATAGACCATGATAAGTATCCATACAACAGCCACGTCTATGGCAATATCAGCAAAATTAAACACTGCCCAATTAAAGCCACAATGCCATGCTACATAATCAACTACCCCCTCATGTACAAAACGGTCATACACATTGCCAAATGCCCCACCAAGGAGTAATCCTATAGGGAAAGCATAGCGTCTAAAGTATCCTTCTTTAAAGACAACAAATAAAATACCTGTAACCAATAATGCCTGTATCCATTTTAGATAGGGTCCTAAAAAAGCAAACATCGAAAATGCCACACCTTTATTATAGTGTAGTTCAAGATCTATACACTCACCTGCCCTATAATATCCATCAAGAAAAAGCATCTTTATATTTTGATCGATAATAAATGTACCCAAGAGGACTAAAAAGAAAACACTAAAAGCCCTCATTATGCTAAAGCGCCTTTAAAAAAATTCTTACATTCTTCCATCATTATCTCTAACGCTTCTTCATCTTTACCTTCCAGCAAAAGACGTATCTTATTTTCTGTACCTGAATATCTAAAGAGATGTCTCATTCCTGCATCTTCGACTTTCTTTTTAAGGCTATCTAGTCCATCAATCGTATCAAAATCACGTTTTTCATCCACCAGAAGATTGACAAGTAACTGAGGGTAAGAAACATAAGGGTTAAAGACTTCACTTGCTTTTTTCCCTGTAGATACCAAATATGCCAATGCCTGTAGCGCGGAAGATATACCATCTCCGGTCTTTGCATAATCAGAAAATATCACATGCCCACTCTGCTCTCCACCAAAGTTAATGCCATTATTTTGCATTAACTCTACCACATTCTTATCTCCTACATCAGAACGATAAAGATGTAAATCCTGTGTACCTAAGTACTCATCAAGCCCTTGGTTACTCATAACTGTTGCCACCATGCCATCACCGTTAAGGGTACCTTGGTTTTTAAGATGCACTGCAAGTACTGCCATGAGCTTATCCCCATCCACAACTTCTCCAGTTTCATCTACCATCACCAATCTGTCTGCATCTCCATCAAGTGCAATACCAATATCTGCACGTGAGTCCAATACAACTTTTGCCAAATTTTCAGGATGCATTGCCCCACAGCCTTCATTGATATTAAATCCGTTTGGCTTATCTCCTATGACTATAACATCTGCACCAAGTTCTTGTAGTATGGTAGGACCAACTATATAACCTGCCCCATTTGCACAATCTATCACAACCCTTTTACCGGATAAGGTAAGCCCTTTAGGAAAAGAATTCTTGATATGCACAATATAGCGCCCAATCACATCATCGATACGCTTAGACTTACCTATGGCTTTATCTGTTGCCTGTGCAGATGCTATAGCAGCTTCGTCTTTAAAAATTTCTTCTATTTCTATCTCTTTGTCACGGTTTAGTTTATTTCCTTCGCCGTCAAAAAACTTTATACCATTATCATAATAAGGATTGTGAGATGCCGAAATCATAATCCCTGCATCACAACGCATATTTTCTGTCAAAAATGCGATAGCAGGTGTAGGCATTGGTCCTATTTGAATCACATCAAAACCAACAGCGGTAAGACCTGACACAATGGCATTTTCTATCATATATCCACTACGTCGTGTATCTTTCCCTACCAATATCTTATGTGTTTTTGCAAATTGTTTAAAATAAATCCCCGTAGCCATCGCCAAGCGCATCGCATCAATCGCCGATACTTTCTTTCCAGCTTTACCGCGTACGCCATCCGTTCCAAAAAGTTCCAAATTTTTTCCTTATCTAGATAAATATAATTACTTTTATTCTAACTAAATATTACTAATACAATCACTACTTTTAGTGAAAAAGTTAAGTTCTACCACCCTTTAATATATCTTTAATCTATTTTTAGATATTATTCGCGAACTATTTTCACTCTAATATAGAGTGCTAACAACACACCTAACAAAGGAAACAACATGGCAAACAACAAGTCAGCTAAAAAACGTATCTTAGTTACTGCAAAGAAGACAGAAAGAAACAGATACTATAGAACTAGAATCAAAAACATCGTTAAAGCAGTACACGAAGCAGTAGAAGCTTCTGACAAAGCAGCAGCGACAACAGCATTTGCAACAGCAAACAAAAATATCCACTCACTTGTAAGCAAAGGATTTCTCAAAAAATCAACTGCAGCAAGAAAAGTAAGCCGTCTTCACAAAATGGTAAACAAAATAGAGGCATAGTCCTCCTCTCCTGTTCCACCCAACTAGCCTCCAAGGCTAGTTATCTTATAATACCCCCAAACAATCCAATATAAAGTCATCCTATGTTCAAAGAAAAACTACAACCTTTTATAGACAGACACAATGAAATCACTAGACTTCTAAGCTCACCAGATATTGCTTCAGATATTACACGTATGACTGAGTTAAGTAAAGAACAATCTGGGCTGAATGAGTTAGTGGAACAAGCTAAGATCTATATAGAAACTGCCGAAGCCATAGAAGAGAATAAAGAACTTCTAGGTGATGAAGAACTAGGAGATCTTGCAAAAGAAGAACTTGCTGAGCTAGAACCAATGCTCCCACAACTAGAAGCCGATATTAAAATCCTTATGCTTCCTAAAGACAAGAATGATGATAAAAATATTATCCTTGAATTAAGAGCTGGTGCAGGAGGAGATGAAGCCGCACTTTTTGTGGCTGATGTCTTCCGAATGTATTCACGTTATGCAGAGCAGGTACGTTGGAAAATCGAAATCATGAGTTCAAGTGATGGCACAGCTGGTGGATTTAAAGAAATTATCGCCCAAATCTCTGGAGAAAATGTCTATGCAGAGCTTAAATATGAAGGTGGCATCCACCGTGTACAACGTGTTCCAGATACTGAGACACAAGGGCGTGTACATACTTCAGCCATTACCGTAGCTGTCATCCCAGAAGTAGATGATGTAGAAGTTGACATCAAACCAAATGAAATAAAAATGGATACCTACCGTTCAAGTGGGTGCGGTGGTCAATCGGTAAACACTACAGATTCAGCTGTACGTCTTACACATATTCCTACAGGAATTGTTGCGGCCATTCAAGATGAAAAGTCACAGCACAAAAACAAAGCTAAAGCCATGAAAGTACTCAAAGCCAGAGTCTATGAACATATGTTACAAGCAAGTTTAGATGAGTCTGCGAGTCAAAGAAAGCTACAAGTTGGTTCAGGTGCACGTTCAGAAAAAATACGTACGTACAACTATCCACAAAATAGAATCACCGATCACCGTATAGGACTCACGCTCTATGCCTTAGATGATATCATGAGTAATGGTAACCTCAAACTTATCTTTGAACCTCTTATGGCGCATGCAAGAACAGAAGCCATTAAAGAAGCAGGACTCTAATATGTCCATGTTTGAACAACTTCAATGCGATGATGACCTAAAACAGATTATCCAAGCAGCCTTCGATACGGACTTAGACATTAAAGGTGCTTGGGGATACACTCAAGAGACTGCAACTACTGTTTTATCTTCTCCTGTACCTTTGGCTCAATTTGAGCATATGTTTGCTTCTATGCGGGCTTATGTAGAAATGAATATGACACTAGTCCAAGAAGATCGTTATGGAAGTATTAATCTTAATGAAGTAGCCAGAGAACAAATAGCAATAGGGAACTTACTCTACGATAAAGTAATCTATGAAGTCA
>JALXBG010000171.1 GCA_026991605.1 Sulfurovum sp. | reverse complement strand
TATGTTTAATGTACCAAATACACTGGCGTTTATACGTCTACTTTTAGCACCAGTTATGTTTTTCTTACTGGTTAATAGAGAAAGTAGTTTACTTATACATATACATTATACATGGCTAGACTACATGACAGCATTTATCTTTGTTGTTGCCTCTGCTACAGATTTCTTCGATGGCTATATAGCACGTACGTTTGATCAGGTTACAACCCTTGGAAAAATACTTGACCCTCTAGCAGATAAGATGCTAACACTTGCAGGATTTCTAGGTCTCATGATGTTAGACCGCGCCTCTGAATGGGCTGTATTTCTTATCATTACGCGTGAACTTTTTATTACTGGATTACGTGTCTCGGCAGTGAGTCAAGGGCTTGATATTTCTGCATCATGGATGGGTAAAGTAAAAACAGTTGTGCAGATGATTGCCATAGGTTTTTTACTCATGCAATGGCCAGGAGGAAGTATTTTGCTCTGGACAGCAGTTGCATTTACACTCTACTCCGGATATGAATATGTAAGAGACTTTTTTAAAAATGTAGATATGACTGCATAAATTATTTAGAGTGTTATCTAATTATTTAGAAAAACAATTATATTTTGACTAAAAATCTCCATTAATATTTGTAATAAAACCACATTTTGTAACAATTGGTTAAAATTTAGACAACTAATCGTTTACTTTCTATTAATTATTATGGTATAATCGCACCGAATTTTAATTAAAAGGAAATAAAATGACAAAACTTAGTCTAGTAGCTATCTTAGCAGTTAGCGCAGCATTCGCCGGTGGAGACATCGCTCCAGTAGAGCCAGTAGTAGAAACTCCAGTAGTTGAAGCAACAGCTTGTAACGCAAACACAACAATCGATGGTAAAGCAGTAGCTTACTACTATACTGATGATACAGTAGATTTATTTGACAACAAAAGTAGCTCATTAGGTCTTGCAGCAACTTTAAATGTAAAACATAACTTTACAGAAAATATTGCAGCAAACTTCACTGCAGTTGGTTACACAAATGCAATCAATGAGAACTATCTTATGGATGCACAAAAAACTGGTGCATACTTTAACGTAGCAAACATCACTGCAACTTTTGCTGGAACTACAGCAGTACTTGGTCGTCAACTAGTTGACACTCCAATGTTTGGTGGATATGACTGGCTTCTAGCACCAGGTGCATTTGAGTCATATACTTTAGTAAATAACTCAATCTCTAACGTAACACTTGTTGGTGCTTATGTTGCAAAATGGAGACCAAATAACTCTGGTTCAGATTTCATTACTCTTGATGGAGACAACTGGACAGTAGGTGCTGTTTATGGTGCAGATGCATTATCTGCAAGCGTATGGTACTACAACATTGATGCATATGGTGCAAACAAATATACTCAAGTATATGTAGATGCTGGATATGATTTTGGTGTTGCTAATGTTGCTGCACAATATGCATCAACAGACTATGACCTAGGTCAAGATTCTGACGCTTATGGTATCAAAATTGGTGCTACACTTGCTGGTTTTGATCTTTATGCTGCATACAATGATGTATCTGATAGAGCTGCTGGTTTTGTTGGAAGAACAGGTCTTTATACTGCTCAATGGAACAGTGCAGCATATTTCAATGATATCGGTTCTTCATGGAAAGTAGATGCTTCAACTAAATTTGCTGGTATTTCTGCAGAAGTTTCTTACGCAGATTACGATGTAGCTGGTGATGAGCTTAACCTTATCTTAGGATACGATGTAACAAAATGTATCTCTCTAGATGCTGTTTATGTTAACTACACACTTGATGAAGTTCAAGACGCAACTAACCAACTTGAATTTGTTGCAACATACAAATTTTAATCAAAACTTGTAATCTCCCAAACATTGTTTGAATACTTCACTCTCCTCTAGGAGGGTGTTTGGGCTTTTTTTTCTTACTTACTTTTAAACTTCCAATAATAACACTTTAATCACTGAACATTAATACTTATATTTTATTTATGATATAACATGTAGTTTTCCCGTGCAAGCACGAGAATATATTGAGAAAATTTAGGGAACCTCTAATAAAGTCGTTCTAGTACTTTATCCATCTGTGTTTTAGCATTTTGTAGTAGTTGGACTGATTTTTCAGAAAGTTTTCCCTCTTGAGACATGGGTGTAGAGATAAAGTTCTTAATTGTACGAAGTAACTCTTTAGTATCACGTATCTCTAAAAATGACTTTTCGTGATAGTCTGAACTTTTCTCTTTTGAACCTTCAATATGTAAAATACGTTCAAGCTTTCCTTTTTGTTCATTAAAGAGTACTTCATACATTTTTAAGAGTGATACTGTCTCTTTCATATGTGCATCTACTTTATCCATCTCTGCTTTACAATTGCCTTTTTCTTCAGTATAGCGTTCAGCTTCAGAAAGTTGTTTAGTAGCCAAATGAAGGTTTTTGTGCCCTTTAAGACCTACACGTATCATATAAATAACAACCATAACTGCCAAAGATGCTATACCTGCGATACCTGCACCTACATAGACATTGGGTTCCAGTCCAACTGCTGTACTAAACCATGTGGCTATTTTCTCCAGCGTTTCAGTAGAAGGTACTTTTGTAATATCTAAAGTGATACCTAGTTTTTCAGTTGCAAGGTATGTTAGTCCGGCAACAGTCGCTACCCCACCAAAAAGAGATAATATAAGTCCTGTAAACTTTCCACTTGATACATTTTTTAACGCAAGTGGAGAAATCTCTTCTTTAGGTTCAAAAACAACAATATTTTCTTCAACAGGTTCATCATTTTGGTTTGTATAACCCAATTGTTCTAAGAGTGATGAACAAGCATCATATCCTCCTGCTTTAAGTGATCTTTTAGCCGCTTCATACTCTTTTAAATCACCTACAAGTAAGAGTTTACATACCTCTGTCTGTTCATGTGCATCTTTTACTATTTGCCTTGCCTGTTCCACAAGGTGAACTGCTTGTTGATGTTTTTTTTCTTTTTTCTTAGGTAGATCAACATGTGTATTTGAACGCTCATCTACGATTAAGTTCTCATTTTCGTTTTCAGATACTTTGACATTCTCTTTAGTTTCATTAATTTCTTCTTCACTCATACATTTTCCTTAAAAAGCTTATTACTTTATTTTAGCAAAAAAACCCATTAACTTTTTGATACCAATCAAGAATTTACTTCTGTTTGCTATAATCTATTAAAAATTATTAGGATTTATATGGGCATTTTAGTCGCACTTTTGGTTTTATCGGTACTTATTTTCTTTCATGAGCTAGGACACTTCACTGCTGCACGATTTTTTGGTGTGCAAGTAGATGTATTTAGTATAGGATTTGGTAAAAAACTCTATTCACGTATGATTGGTAAAACTGAGTGGAGCATCTCTGCCATACCTCTAGGCGGGTATGTCAAAATGAAGGGTCAAGATGACTCTGACCCAACCAAAGTGAGCTATGATGAAGACTCGTACAATGCTAAAAAACCTTGGCAACGTATTGTCATTCTACTCGCTGGTCCGTTTGCTAACTTTTTGATGGCGTTTATACTCTATTTTGCCATAGCAAACCTTGGTGTACCAAAGCTATTACCCTATGTTGGTTCTGTAGGTAAAGACAGTCCTGCACTCTCAGCAGGTATAAAAAAAGATGATAAACTTGTCAAAGTGAATGGTATCAATATTAAATATTGGGAAGATATAGGTAAGTCCATCAATGCATCAAAAAATGATATTACACTTATTATCGAGCGTAACAGTACACTTATAACCCTGCAATTACACCCAAAGGTTATAGATGACAAAAATATTTTTGGTGAAAAAATCACTAGACGTATTATTGGTATAAGTCCCTCAGGGAAACAAACCACTGTCTATTTTGGTTTATGGGCTGGGTTAGACTATGCATGGGACGAAACCAAAAAGGCTTCTTTACTCATAGTACAATCCGTACAAAAGCTGATCACAGGTGATGTCAGTACCGATAAACTTGGAGGAATCATCACTATTGTTGATGTCACAGCAGAAGCGAGTTCTGCCGGTATACTAGCACTTTTTTTCTTTACTGCACTTATATCAGTAAACTTAGGGGTACTCAATCTACTTCCTATTCCCGCCTTAGATGGTGGACATATTATGTTTAACCTCTATGAGATGATTACAGGTAAAACAGCAAGTGAAAAAGTTATGATGTACATTACTATGGTTGGATGGGCACTACTTCTTGCACTTATGATGTTAGGATTGTATAATGATATTAATAGAATATGGGGAACACACTAATGGCAATACTAGATAAAGAACACTTAAGAGCAAACTTAGATGAAGTCATCTGGAATATAGAAGAGGCACGTATCACAGTGAGTGAACATCACATTGTAAAGCTTGTGACTGTTGCGAAATACACAGAACTAGAAAATATTTCAACACTCTACGAGCTTGGACAACGTGCCTTTGGTGAGAACCAGGTACAACAGCTTAAAGAGCGTATGCATGCCCTAGAAGAGTTACCTCTTGAATGGCACATGATAGGTTCATTACAAAAAAACAAAATTAACAATCTCATTGACTTACGCCCTACACTGATGCAATCACTAGATAGTTTAGATTTGGCACAGGAACTTAACAAAAAATTGGCAGCAAAAGAGAGTAAAATGAACTGTTTACTCCAGATTAATGCAGCCAATGAAGAGAGTAAATCTGGATTTTCTTCTGAAGAAGCGTATGATATGTACCTGAGCATTAAAGAGAGCTGTCCAAATATCAATCTTAAGGGTGTCATGACTATCGGTGCACACACAGAAGATAGCCAACTGATACAAAAAAGTTTTGAGATTACACACAGTATCTATGAAAAACTACAAAAAGAGGGAGCGACATACTGTTCTATGGGAATGAGTAGTGATTATACTTTGGCGATAAAATGTGGTTCAAATCTTGTACGTGTCGGGTCTGCACTGTTTAAATAGTTAAGGGCACCCACAAAGGGATGCCCCTATGATGCTACTTTTTCTTGACAATGCTCACAAACCCCATAAAGGTTAATCTGCTGTTTTGTTAATTTGAAATGCTCACTGTTTGTGAGTGTATTCAAAATAGTATCTGTCTCTGTCATACGAGGCTTGTCTTCTACTTTTCCACACTCTGTACATACTAAGTGAATATGATCTTCTTTACGAAGTTCATATTTTGATTTTTTACCCTCTATGGGTACTTCAACCAAAACACCCTTTTCAACCATCAAAATAATATTTTTGTATACTGTAGCTAAAGAGAGAGAAGGATGCATTTTAACTACTTCATCATAGATGGCTTCAATCGACATATGTCCATGTTCTTCTATGCTCTCTAAGAGTTGCATACGTTGAAATGTTGCTTTAAGATTACTTTCATTAAGCAATCTTGCATAGTCAGTCATTTAAAATCCTTTTTTATTTAGAGGTACTCTAAACCATAAGTTAGCCTCGCACTTATAAAGGGAAGGGAGGGAGAAAGTACGAGGCTAAATTATGGTTTAAATATCTCTCAAGCTAAAAACCTGAGAGATATATGAAAAACTTACAGTTCTTCAGCGTGTTTTTCAAGATACTCAGCTACACCTTCAGTGTCAGCTTTCATACCTTCATCACCTTTTACCCAACCAGCAGGACATACCTCACCATGCTCGTTAGTAAATAACATTGTGTCTACCATTCTGATCATTTCGTCAATGTTTCTTCCTAGTGGAAGGTCATTGATGACTGCATGTCTTACCGTACCATCAGCATCGATAAGGAATGAACCTCTAAGTGCTACTGCATCATCAAGAAGTACATCATAGTCTCTTGCAATTTGCTTAGAAAGGTCAGCAACCAATGGGAAGTTGATGCGCCCTATTCCACCTTTTTCTACTGGAGTTTCTCTCCATGCAAAGTGTGAAAATTGGCTATCTACAGATACACCAATAACATTGATACCTCTGTCAGTAAACTCTTTTGCTCTGTGTGAAAATGCAATAATTTCTGAAGGACATACAAATGTAAAGTCTAGTGGATAAAAGAAAAGTACTGCACCTTTTTCACCAAGGTTGTTCATTAGGTTAAAGTCTTCTACAATTTGTCCATTTGCAAGTACAGCTGCTGCTGTAAAATCTGGAGCTTTTTTAGTTACGATCATATTAATTCCTTTTAAATAACAATTTTTATTTGTAAAGGAATATTATCATATTAAGTTTAAAGGGAGATAAAATGAACTAATTATAACCGTTCAAGCATAGTGTGATATATATTTTTCATATCAATATATGCATCTATAGACAAATTAATCGCTTCAATGATTTCATCTTCATTATCTGGATATTCATGCGTCAACACATTACGTAACTTTCGATACTCAATCCACTTATCGCTACTAGATAATAATTCTAGTTTTTCAAGTCTGTGCAGCACATCTATAAGTGCCATGGTTCTTTTATATTCATAAAGTTCTGCTAATACTAGAGGAAAGAACTTCTCACCCATTCTATCTTGAATCTTTGTAAATCTATAAATAAAAGAGTCGATAGTTTTTATCTTTTCAATATCTTCAAAATCAGACTCTTTAAAAGGCATATAACCTTGTAACTCTGGTAATAATGCATCAATCCTCTTAAAATGTATTTCTAACTCTTCACTGACTTGTGACAATGTCATCATAACAATACACCTTCTTTTCTGGCTATTTCAAATATAGGTTTTTTTTTACTGCCATTATCCACAAGTAAATCTACCTTTTGCTCCCCAAAACGCTTTTCAAATTCACGTAAAAAGGCTAGTTTCGCTTTGAGCACAGCATCTTTCTTACTGGTTTGTATATAAATGTCTATATCCCCACCTTTTTGACTCATATCGGTACGTGAACCAAATACAAATACCTTTGCATTGTCAAACAGTTCTGATGCTAGTTGCTTTATGGCTTCTTGTTGTGTGGATTGTAGTCTTATGTTCATGAGGTTATTATACCATATTTCAAAAGGTTTAATTAGGGAACATAAATTGTTTTAGTTTTTCATAATCTCCACTATCTACCGCTTGAAGTGCAGATATATACTCTTTTCTTGTTTCGTTTTCTACATTAATATCGTCACTTCCCCACTCTAGCATCTCTTGATCTTGAGAGAGTAACCATAAGTCAGTAAAAAGTCTGCCACATCTACCATTGCCATTTAGGAAAGGATGTATCTTGACAAGACTATAATGCAATCTTGTTGCCGTGTCTTTATAGTCCCACTCCTTTTCCCAATAAACCAAATCATCCATAAGTCTATAAAGTGCTTGTCTAATATTTACTGCTTCTATGCCTATGGATGTTTGAGTAGTTCTGAACTCTCCTGCCCAAGTCCAAACTTTTCCAAACATATCAACATGCAGTTGTTGTAGAAAAAGTGTATCAAATGTTATATTTTCTAGTTGTTCTATACTAAGTGTATAGTTTAAAAAAGCATCCAATATATTGTCTGCTTCTACAACATCGAGTTCTGCCCGTGTTGTAATATTTTTTATTTTGAGTCCTGAGATGTCATCTAAGGGAGTTTCACCAACTTTATCAAATACTATCATGACCAGATTTGAGTCTTTGTCATTTTGGATATTTTGTCTTTAGCTCGTTGCAGCATTTGTGCATAGGCTGCACTGTGAGGCTTTTGTGCTTCAAGTGCAGATGTTTTCATAACCCTATCTACGACAAGTTTTGCTTTTCTTTCTATCTGTTCTTCTAAAAGTTTTTCTGCTGTACTTCTAGCAGATATATGTATATCACAAGCCAATACAGATGCTATCTTCTCTACCGTAGCCATAGAACTGTTTGCTCCAGAAAAAAACCGCTTCACGGTTGCTATACCTAGCTCTGACTGTTTAGCTATAACCTCATAAGGTATCTGCATATTTTTTTGTCTAGTTTT
The DNA here is from genome assembly GCA_026991605.1 of Sulfurovum sp. GTDB lineage: Bacteria > Campylobacterota > Campylobacteria > Campylobacterales > Sulfurovaceae > Sulfurovum. Next base: position 25,613 of record JALXBG010000171.1, on the reverse strand, counting down.
TAAAAGTTCATAAGTAGATGCATGCATCATCTCTCCTTTGTATCGTTTATGATACTATCTTATCAGAAGGTATCATAAATGATACTTAAAGTAGTTACTTTATAGCTTTTTATTAGTTTTTAACCTCTTTGATATCAACACATTAACTATTTTGTTTCTCAATTCTCCGTATTCCATAAATATCTTTCTTTTCATTCTGCAAAGCATCTTCTCTCACCATATATACAAAGGAAAATATTGCAGACCTTGTTAATTGTAATAATATTTTTAAATTTTCGATTAATTCTGATTCTTGAATGAATAATATATCCTCAAAAAATGAATATGTATCATAGTCATCAATTGGAATTTCATTTTTATGTATAACAACAAATTTATGTTCTAAATCATTTCTCCAATCTTTAAAAAAAGCCAATTCTCCATCTTTTCTATTATTCAAATCAGTAGCTATGCTATACAAAGCCAAAAGACCTGGAGTCTTTATTCTTTCAAATTTCTCTCGTCTGTTATCCTTATCTAATTGCCAAAAATTTTGAAAATAAACTATATTATTCTTAGGATAGAGGTTATATAAATCACATATTGCAACACCTATTTTGTCTAAAATACCAAAACATATACGAAAAGATGTTCTAGCCTTTTCAATATCTATATTTAATATATCATCATTATGTAATTCAGAGAAACATGATTCATATTTAATAGATTTATCATTATTATCATGTAAAAATTCATAATACATTTGTCTTGCAAATATAAATTCTGACTTTAAACGATTTAATACAAACTCCATAGGGATAATATACTCTCCCGTAATCCCATTTAAAGTTGGTATAGTTAAATTATCCCTTGCACTTCCATTACATTTACAGTACAAACCATGTTCACTTAAACTCAAGTGCTCATTGAGATAGAATTTTCTATTCTGGCTTAATTGTGAATATTCTTCCTTTAAATGATTATTTTCATATTCATCAAGGGTTATATCTTCTTTCACTATCATATCATTGATTTGTTTTTCTACATTGATACTATAATGTTTGTAGCCTTCTCTCCATTGTTCAGGGATACTATTAGATAGAGTACAAAAATCATATCCCTTCTTTATCTCATTTAGCATTGAGATAGTAAATGTATTTGACATTTGATTTAATAATTCTAGTGTTTCAGACCTATTTACCCATGATTGAGGAATGCCTAAATTGAGCTGATTGATAGTATCATAACAAGCCAATGCCTCAACCAATCTAAATTGCCTCTTTAATGAATTTCCTAAATTTACAATATACTCAGGAGGTACGTTTTCATACTCTTCTTTAGCAAATTTAATTGCCTTCCAATAGTAAGTCTTTAGTTCAATCAAATCTTCTATATCACTAAAAGATAAATTATTAGAAATATCTAAATCTATTTTATCTTCAATAAAATTAGATTTTGCATTTCCAAAATTATAATAAAAAACATTTTTATCTATCTCTTCTATAGATAAAAATATACTTTCATTATCTTCCATAATTTTCAAAGCCAATTGTGAAGCTTCCTTGTTTTGTCCCATTTGCCCAATATCAACTAAAAGTGCGGCTACACTAAATAATACCAAAGGATTAGAATATTTTTCACATATAAACAAAGTTACAATAAATGATTGTTCAAATTCACCTTCATCAATTAATCGACTTGCTAAATTAATTTCTTCTTCAACACTTATTTCCATTTATTCATCCTAAAACGGCAACAACCCAAACTGCCTAACAAATGCCTCATCTATATCTATCAGTCCTTTTTTCTGCAAATCATCTAGCACAGACTTTGTACAAAAAGTATCTCCCGGCCATTCTCTTTGGAAACCGTCAAGGTCTCCTTTATTGGTAGCATCTAGCATGATAAATGGATTAAGAAGCACATCTCTACTTGCATCTATATTGTTTGTCACTCTCCAAATAAGCATATAGGGGTCGTCAATGTCATTGTTGGCTTTGTCTATGATGATAAGTACTTTAATATGCTTATAAAATGGTTCTAGTTTTTCCATAAGGATGGACATAGACTCTGTTTTTTCAACTTGTAAGACACATACCGGGTTTTTAGTATGGGTAAAGTATTGTCTAAGGGCAACAATATGTCTATCCAGTTTATGGAGTTTTTCATACAAAACTTCATCTGAAAGTAGCTCTTCTACCCCCTCTTCTACCTCATCTCCTGTCGCGTCTACACCCAACTTACCACCCACAAACTGCTCTTCTGAAGAGTGGTCTAGGTGGTCAACGATACCTTTGGTAATAAACACTCTCTCAGAACTAAGACGGTTCAATATATGTTCTGTTAAAGCAACACTCTCTTCAAGCTCTGGTGCATCTTCACCTACAAAAAGTGCATGTTTCACAAAAGACATCTGCCCTACACCCCAAAATGCATGCATAAACTGCATTGCATGACCTTTGTAAAGGGTTTTCATCTTTGCCATAATGAGATTATGAAATACTCCGTTTTCAGGCATATTGTAGTCTATGAGGTCAGGCGCCATAGGTTTGAGCATAGGCAGGAACACACGCTCTGTCGCCCAACCCATATACTTGTCTTCTAGTGCTGGCTTACCTACCACTGTGGCTACAAAGACAGGGTTCTTTTTCATGGTAATAGTCTCTACATCCATCACAGGAAATGGTTCTTTAAGCGTATAGTAGCCAGTATGGTCACCAAAAGGTCCTTCTATTTCCATGAGTTCGGGGTCTACAAAGCCCTCTATGACTATATCTACATCTCTAGGAATGTAGATGTCATTGGTAATGGACTTCACTAGTTGTGCATTTTTGTTACGTACGAAACCGTAAAGCAACATCTCAAACATACCATGAGGCATAGGTGCTTGACCACACCAGATGTAAAGCGGGTCACCACCTATAGCAACAGTGACAGGCATCTTTTTACCTGCCCGTTGGTACTGGTCGAAAAAGTGTGACGCATCTTTATGGATTTGCCAGTGCATACCTAGACGGTTTTTATCGTACTGTTGGAGTCTGTACATCCCTAGGTTTTGCATCTGTCCATCTAAGCTCTGCGTATACACCTGTCCCATAGTAATGAAAGGTCCACCATCTTCTTCCCATGTTTTCAGTATGGGCAATTTGTCTAAATCTACCTCTTCTTTAGAGATGATAATTTCTTGACACTCCCCTTTAAACTTCAGACGTTTAGGAAATACATTTTTAAGTGAAAAAAGTTTAGGTATCATCGCAAGTTTTGCCTTAAGTCCTTTAGGGGGTTTGAGCTTTAAAAGTTCTTCTATCCCTTCAGCAACAAGGTCTGGGTGTTTACCAAATATTTTCTCTGTGAGTGCTTTGTTTGCAAATATATTCATTAGCACAGGCATGTCATAACTGATATCTTTTGCTTTATTGATAGGGTTTGTAAAAAGGATAGGTCTGGAGTCATCCGTTTTAACCTCTACATATGCCACATGAGGGATTTCTAATTCCACGTCTAAAGGTTCATCAATTATTTTTAAATTACCATTCTCTTTTAGCCACTGTACTACGTCTTGCATTGTTACATCCCTCTATAAATAATTAAAAATATTATAGCTATAAAGTGATTTATAGTTGATGATTATGTTATCATATATAAAATGAGTATAAGGATATTTTGCTCTTATGAAAAAGATAAGAAAGACAATAAAAATAGTACTATTTTCACTACTTTTTATCATAGCAGCACTCTATTATACTGTCTATACCGATTCAGGTCGAAAATTCTCTTACAATGTTATAGGTTTCATCCTCACACAAAAAGTCCATTTACAAACAAAAGTCACCGATATCAATTTGACAGACTACCCATATATGACGGCTTCTTTGATTATTGAAGACATGTATCAGCTCGATATTGACGGATACTACAAAGACAAACAATTTGATATGCACTATACGCTGGTAAGCCACTGTATCGAAAGTAATGTTTGTAAAGTAAAAGGTGACGTTGAGATAGAAGGGAATTTTAAAGGGCCAAAAAGAAATATTCTCATTACAGGGAAAGGAATTGCTTTAGATGGGAATATCAGCTATACCGGCATCAAAGAGCGCCATGCCTTTAGAGATATCAATATCGATGTACAAGAGATAAACTCAACTAAACTTTTTAAGTTGCTAGGACAAAATGCTCTGCTTGACGGAAAGGCAAATGTATATATACATTTTGACAAGCTCTCTCAAGATGTACGTAAAGGTATGTTGGCGTATGCAGTAAAAGACAAAAACTACCATGGTCTAGAGGTTGACCTTAAGGCACGTATCGATGTGAACAATGAAAAACATACTTTCAACATGTATTTAAAAACACCTACAGCAACACTGACATTGTTAGAAGGAAAATACAATCAAGAGAAACGTATAGCCTCCGCAATATATACTTTAGATATAGAAAATGTGGAAGATCTCCACTCGTTTTTAAAAGTAAAATATGCAGGGTCTTTTTACTCTGTAGGAACACTAAGCTATGACCATAAGAAAATAGGATTACGTGGTTTTTCTAAAAGTCTTGGTGGTATGCTAGACTTGGTACTTAAAGACAATAAATTACATTTTTATCTTCATGACACTGCGCTCTCACCACTCTTAGAAAAACTACATACCGAGTCAGTAGTACACACAAATATCACAGGAGAAGGGGTGTATGACTTGCGTAAAAAAACTGTCAAGTTTGATGCCAACCTTGATAACGCACAATTTATAGACAGTAAACTCACCCGTTCTATACGTGATAAACAACACATTGACCTAGCCAAAGAAGTGTTTGACCAAAGCCATATACATGTAAGAAGTGTCGATAAAAAAATATTTACAGACCTCTATTTGAACAATAAAACAAACCACTTGCACTTTGTAGATACCTATGTCAACAGTGAGAACAACTCTATACGAAGTAAAGTAGATTTGAAGATGGCAAAGTATTATCTAAAAGGTGATCTCTTCCTTAAAATAGACAAATATACCTCTTCAAATGACACCTATGTCAACTTCAAAGGTACCATGCAGAGACACTACAATGTGACACTGAAAGGATTGGTCAACTCAGACTGGACAAGTATGGACTATAGCGTCAATGCTGCAAGGTTGCCAAGTCACATCTGTACCATTGTAGATGATGTCAATCTTACAGGTCACGTCAACGGTCCTCTAAAACGTCTACACATTGAAGGCTATGGTACTGCAATGAATGGAAACGTAAGATATGATGGGGTTAAAATAGGTTCAAACTATGAAGATGTTCGTGTTACACTAAAAGATGTGCATGCACAAAAGCTCTCCACACTCTTAGGATACTCAGAACTTCCATTTGGTAAAGTAGATGCAGATATAAATTTTAAAAAGCTTTCAGAAGAAACACAACAAGGGAAAATACACTATCTTCTAAGAAACTCCAAACTCTATACACTGCCATTTACACTAGATGCTGATGTAGATGTACATAACCAGAAACAAACTTTTACAGCTGACTTGCAACTTGCCAATGCAAAAGTACATTTGAGTAAAGGGTTTCATGATGCCAAGAGCAATGAAACCCGTGCCTTTTATACTTTGAATGTCAAAGACTTAACAGCATTTAAACCTCTCTTTGGTTATGCCTACAGAGATCCATTTTACGCTATGGGAGAAGTAAAATATAACAAAAACATATATATTCAAGGGCTTTCAAAAAGTTTCGATGGTATGTTAGAATTTAACTATGATGAAAAAGATTTGAACATAGATTTAGAACGTGTTTCTCTTAAACAGTTTATGCAACTCTTCCCCTACCCTCCTCAACTAGATGCAGATACCAATGGTACCATTCACTACAACTTCCCTAAAAAAACACTTACGGTAAAAACAAGATTAGACCATACAACATTTTTACATACAGATACTGTTGATACCATTTACAAAAAAGCTGGGGTGAATATGCTCAAAGAACATTTCAACAATGCCATCTTGGAAGCAAAGTATCAAAACCATGAAGTCATAGGTAATATTATTATGGATAGAGGAAATAGTCACTTTTCCCTAACCAATACACATATTGATACCAAACTCAATACTATTAATGCCTACTTTGATTTTAATATGCAAAAGCAGGCATTTTCAGGAAAAATATATGGTGATTTAAAACATCCAAAAGTCAATCTTAATATGCAAAAACTCATCCGTCATGAGATGGATAAGCAACTAGACTCCTTTATGGGAGAAGACAATAGAAAACTTATGGAGAATATGCCAATGGGTGGTGTGGCAAAAGATGTTGCCTCTGGTATGGGTGGTGCTTTTATGGGAATGTTCTTTTAATCCAAATTATGCAATAAAAATCTACAATATGGTATGATACGCCCTTGAAACTATAGGGGTCTCATCATATGTTTATTTTCTTTAAATATTTTGTCTATTTTCTTATTTTTCTTTCACTCCTACTCTTCTATTTTCTTTTTACTCCACTTGGGCATGCCAATATCTATCACTTTATAGGTGAAAAACTAAGTAAAAAAAATGGTGTGCATATTGAAGTACAATCCATCAATATAGCATATTATCCTCAAGTGAGTATGGTCTTAAATATTGAAAAGAAGGCAAAACTTACATTATGGGGACATCTCAATGATGCCTTAGTAGATATGGACTACAGACTTAGCAGTGACTGTATAGCAAGTGAACATTGCCAAATAGATGATGACATAGAGATAGAAGGACATGTTAAGGGGCCTTTTACAAAACTTTTCATTACAGGAAAAGGTAAAGCACTTGATGGTAATGTTACTTACCAAACTGTTAAATATACAGAGAAAGTCGAAGATTTGATACTACATATGCACGATGTCAATGCTACAAAACTTGCACACCTCTTAGGTCAGGAAGCCTTTATAAAAGGTAAAGCCGATGCCAAAGTAAACTTTTCATTTATGGATGATAAAGAAAAACATGGGACTATCGTCTACGATGTAGCAGATAAAAACTTTAGAGGCATCCCTCTACGTCTACATAGTGATATCAATATAAATAATAACCAACACACCTTTAGCATAAAAGTAAACTCTCCTTATCTTACCTTGGACATAGATAAAGGAAGTTACAACCAAGAGACTAAACAAGCTAAGGCTTTTTATGTACTTGACATTAAAGAGTTGCATAAACTTGAAAAGCTTCTAGGGTACGACTACCAAGGATCTTTTTATGCACGAGGCGAGATGGCATACACGGATAAAGTAAAAATTACTGGTCTCTCTAAGAGTTTTGGTGGACTGCTAGATTTTGTATTTGAAAATAATCTCTTAAAAATGCAACTTACAAAAGTCTCGCTTGTGAACATCATGCATCTCTTTCCTTTTCCCTCTATGCTGGAAGCAAATACTGATGGGACTATAACCTATGACTTTACACATGAGACACTTGATGTGCATACCACACTCAATCAAGCAAGATTTCTTCCTAGCAAACTTGTAAATGTGGTTAAGAAGAAATCCCATGTCAATATGATGAATGAAACTTTTGACAACTCAAAACTTGATTTATCTTACCATCAGAATGTCATACTTGGTAACTTAAAACTCATCAACCCACGTAACCATGTCTACTTAACCAGTACCAAGGTAGATACAAATCTAAGTACTATTAACGCCTATTTTGACTTTAAAATGCAACATCAAGAGTTTGCAGGGAAAGTGTACGGTTCACTTGATAGTCCTAAAGTCAATCTCAATATGCAAAAACTTGTTCGGTATCAAATGGATAAACAGGTAGATAAAATGATAGGAAAAGATGGAAGAAAAATGATGGAACATATGCCTATGGGAGGCGTAGCCAAAGATATGGCTACAGATATGGGTGCTTCGTTTATGAAGGTGTTTTTTTAAACAGACTTAAATGGCGGCTAGCCGATTAAAGCCTCTCAGGCATTTCATCTTTAAAAGCGATACTCTCTGCTTTTTCCAAGATATCCAGTGCGCCATCGGCAATCATAAGTTCTGCCAATTCCAAGCCAAGTGTCTCACATTCACTTACTTTAGACGTAAGTTCTTTGTGCATGATATTTGTACCATCTGGGTAACCGAGCATGGCTTTTACTGTAATATCTTCACCAGCAATAATGGCATTTACTGCAACAGGAGCTGAACATCCTGCACCTATGGCTGAGACAAAGTCACGCTCAAGTTTGGTAGACATAAATGAATTTTCATCATTGAGTGTCATCGCTATTTCACGTACTTTATCATCTGAACTTACAATCTCGATACCAAGTGCGGCTTGACCCATAGGTGGTATAAAAAAGTCTAGTTTTTCTACAAAAGGAATGTCTTTGAGTAAATCAAGTCTGTAAAGACCAATATATGCAAGGATAATCGCGTCATATTGCCCCTCTTTGAGCTTTCTTAGTCTTGTGTTAACATTTCCTCTAAGTTCTTTCACTTTAAGGTCAGGACGGCGTTCTAAGAGTTGCATACGTCTACGTAGGCTTGTGGTTCCTACCGTGGCACCTTGTGGGAGTTCATCTAAACTTTTATAGGTATGCGAAAGAAGTACATCACTTTGGTCTTGACGTTCGGTAATCGCACAAAGTTCTAGCCCATCAGGAATATAGGTAGGGACATCTTTTAAAGAGTGTACAGCAAGATGTGCATTCCCTGCAATCATCTCATCTTCAAGCTCTTTGGTAAAATGTCCTTTCCCACCTATTAGCGCTAAAGGTTTATCAAGTATCTTATCCCCTTTAGAGGTGATTTCATTAAGTTCTACTGTAACCTCTGGGAAGGTCGTTTCTATACGTTCTTTAATATGATATGCCTGCCATAAAGCCAGATTACTGGCTCTTGTAGCAATAATAAGTTTTTCCACATCTACTACTTTATGTTAAATTTATTTAATCAGAGCTTTATAAGCATCACGATTTTTATCCCAGCTACCATCAACATATACTGTTGGGGTACCAGATACCATCATTTTACTTGCTGCATCAGAATCTACCTTAAGTGCATCTTTTACAGATTTAGCATTGATTTTATCAGCACTTATACTGTATCCTGTTTGAGACTTAACCGCTGCCAATACTTTAGTCATATTTGTCTCTTGTGGTTTAATTTTCAATGAATACATTTTTTCTACCACATCTGTTTTACCTTCTTCTTGTGCTACATGCATTACCTTAGTCAAGATACCTGATACTGGGTGAATACGCAAAAGAGGTAAATGATAATAGTAAAGTGCAATTTTAGAAGGATTTTCTTTGGCTGCTTTCATCAAACCAGGTAGAACTTCTCTACAAAAAGGACACATTGGATCAGAGAATACAACTATTTTGTGTGCTGCATCTTTATTTCCAAATAAAAGGTGTGCATCATCATACATACTAGCTGGCACTTTTGGTTTAATAATATCTCTATAGTCTACATCTGTCTTCAAATTAACAAGATGTCCGGTCACCATACCATCTTTAATAAACATAGTCTCTGGCGCATGAATATCTTTTTTCTGATATTCTAAATCCATATTTGTTAAAAGTATCGTCCACCCTGGTAAATCTTTGTGTGTTGTGGACTCAATAACAGTCACACCCTTTACTTTTACCTGTGGGTTTTTCACCACTGCTTTTTTTACATAATTTACGAGCGTTTTATTATCTGGTTGCGTATTTGCACTAAGAGCTACGGTCGCTACGACTGTGCTCATCAATAATTTCGACATCAATGACATCATCTTCTCCTTGTGTTTTAAAGTTGTTATTTGCTGACTCAGGTGTAATTTTAGCAACAAATTGTAAATAGAAGGTGTAAGCCAAAGCAAGAATCCCTAAAAAGTCTGAAAATACCCCCGGAATCATCAACAATATAGCTGCCACAAAGTAAGACATACTTGCATTTTGAAACCTGCGTATATCTAACTTCCCCTGTTTTAAGTTATTCATATTATTCATCATTGTAAAAGGAGACCGCTTTAAAAGTGCCATCCCCAACATAAAGCTCCCCATAATCCAAATCGCAGACCATGCAACCCCTATCTCTTCACCTGTTTTAAGAGAAAGATAGAGTTCTATAAAGAAAAAGGGAACAAGAAGAAATGTCATCTAAAATTTACCTTCTAAAAATGACAAAATCTCTTCACTTGACATCTCTTCTTTGATCATCCCGTCTCTGGTCATAAATTCGACCATGCCATCTGCTAACTTTTTACCTATAAGTACACCATATGGTACCCCCATAAGTTCAAAATCTTTTATTTTAGGACCAAAACGCTCTTTTCTATCATCCAGTAAAACATCTACACCTTTAGACTTCAGTGTCTCATAGAGTTTCTCCCCAAGTGCTACCTGTGCTTCATCTTTGATGTTGGAGATAATGATATGTAAATCAAAAGGTGCAGACTCTTTTGTCCAGATACACCCCTTGTCATCATGGTTTTGCTCAATGATACCTGCAAGTAAACGACTCACGCCAATACCATACGTTCCCATTACCATAGGGACAGACTTACCATTTTCATCTAAGAAATTACACCCTAGTGGTTCAGAATATTGTGTACCAAGCTGGAAAATATGCCCTGCTTCTATCCCTTTTGTATAGGTCAATGCGCCTCCACAGTGGATACAGGCGTCATTCTCCTGTACTGCAGAGATGTCTGCATAGCTTTTCTCTTGGGCATTAAGGCTGTCAATCCCTTCTAAAGCAGCATCTACAACCAAGGTTTGAATGTCCGTAGACTCTTCACACTCTACTAAGTCATTGGCATTGACTGCATTACAAGCTTTGACATCTTGTAACTCTATAGAAACAGGAAGTGCGAAGTGTACTATTTTTGTCTCTCCTTCATCATAGAGTGCTTTCATAGTGATAATTTTTATCTCAGTATCTGCATCATACGATTTAGGTTTTGCCACAGCAGCTTCAATGTTTGCACCATATTCACAGTCAGGACAGACAACAATCGTGTCTTCCCCCGAGTCAGCAAGTACCATAAACTCTTTGCTACCACTTCCACCAATAGCACCTGAGTCTGCTTCTACAACTCTAAACTCCAGTCCAAGACGTGTAAATATCTTTTTATATGTCTCTTCCATCAGTGCAAATTCTCTATGCATATCTTCTTCACTTGCATGGAAACTATAGCCATCTTTCATCAAAAATTCACGCCCACGCATCAATCCAAAACGAGGACGTATCTCATCACGGAATTTGAGGTTGATTTGGTAAAGATTCAAAGGAAGTTGTTTATAACTCTTTACACTTTGACGTACGAGGTTTACCATCATCTCTTCGTGTGTTGGACCAAGTATAAAATCATTATTTTTACGGTCTTTAAAACGCAGTAACTCTTTACCATACTTCTCTAAACGTCCACTCTCTTCCCAAAGTGTCGCAGGTGTTACAAAAGAAAGTGCCACTTCTTGACATCCTGCTTTGTCTAACTCATCTTTGACAACAGCTCTAACTTTGTCAAGTATCTTTTTACCAAGAGGTAAAAAGTTGTAAAGTCCAGAACCTCCAACAGACTGAATAAAGCCTCCACGAATAAGGTAGATATGACTTGCTAATGTTGCATCATTTGGTGTTTCTTTGCTGGTTGGTACGAGTAGTCTTGAAAATCTCACGCGTTGTATCCTTTTGTATGGTGGTCATTTTTATACTGCTTAAAGTCTATATTTTCCGTGTCTATGTTAAACATACGCTTTACAGATTCTATACAATTTGCATTTTTCTTTTGGGTAGATGATTTACGTAAATTTTGTGTAGGGTCATGTAAAAAGCGTTTGAACATCTGCTCTGCCATCTTACGCATATTTGCCTCAGATTCTAAAGGAACAAAACCTTTTTTTATAGCACGTTTTATCTCTGCATCTATGGCATCACTTACATATTGACGCATCTGCTTAATAACTGGCTCTATAGAAAGCGCTCTAAGCCAAGAATAGAATTCTTCTTTATAATTTTCAACTATCTCAGTGGCACGTACAGCTTGTTCTTCACGTAAAGCATGGTTTGTTTGCGAGATAGCACGTAAATCATCTATACGAAAAAGCTGTAACTTTTCTATATCCATATCTTCTATGTCTCTAGGAATTGCCATATCAAACCACAGTCTGTTGATAGATTCATTTTCTATCATCTCTTTGGTAACAACTGGGTCTTTTGCTGAAGTCGCAGAGAAGAGTAGACGGTAACGGTTGATGTATTTTTCGAGTTTATCTACCGTGTCTGCCTTGACATTCTCTCCTAAAGTATGCGCAACAAGCTCTACCTTCTCAAAATCACGTCCAAGCATCACCACATCACATCCAGCACGCAAGAGATGTTTGGCTGCAAGCACACCCATCTCACCAGCACCAAGTACCACTCCCGTCATGCCTGCCATATTATCACCCAATGTTTTATGGGCTTGTGCCACAGCTACAGAAGCAATGGAAATAGGATTTTGAGAAATGTTTGTTGCATTACGTACTTCTGCTGCACATTTTACAGCATAAGATATCAGACGGTTAAGTTTATGTCCTGCAGTTTTATTTTTATGAGAGAGCATAAATGCCTCTTTTACCTGTCCTGTAATCTGTGATTCCCCTACAACCAAAGAGTCCAAAGAAGAAACCACAGAAAAAATATGCTGTACTGCTTCTTCATCATCAAAACGAACAGCTGTAGTTTTAAGTTCATAAAAGTTTAAGTCACTCTTTTGTGCCATAAGTCCAAGTATCGCATGAAAAGAGGAGAAATTGTCGCGTGTTGCAATGACTATCTCCACACGGTTACACGTTGATATAATAAATGCTTCATGCACAAACTCAAATGCCACAAGCATATTAAGCATCTCAATTTTTTCTTCTTCATTGGCAAAAGCCAATTTTTCTCTCATACCCTGGTCACAATTTTTATGTGAAAAGCTTACTACTTGATAGTACATTAAAAATCCCTCTCTATCATCGCCATTGCAATACTACTGAGTGCACTTTCTCCACGTGCATCCATGAGCGCTATTGCCTCTTCTATGAGTACTTTTGCTTCAGTATAACTCTTTTGTATTACACCTGTGTCCTGCATCATAGACTTAATCCATGTTTTTTCATCTTCAGATAAAACTTTGGCATGTAATAACTTAAGTCTTTTTTTATCATCATCATTCAATGCTTCATAAAGGTATATATACGGTAATGTAGTTTTACCTTCAACAAAGTCATGCAATGCTGGCTTACCCAAAGTCTCGCTGTCCATCGTAATATCAAGAAGATCATCTATCATTTGAAAAGCAATGCCTAAATTACGTCCGTAGGTCATATAGGCATTTTTATCTTTATCTGCAAGCAAGGCTGCTGCGCCTGCACATGCTTCCATGAGAGAAGCTGTTTTTTGATAAATCATCTCTAAATAAATGGCTTTATCTGTGTTAAATGTTTTTGAGAGTGAAACATCTTTGAGCTCACCAAGGCTTAGCTGCACTACAGCATTGGAAACCAGTTTAGCCACATCTGGGCTAATGTTATTTAACTCTAAAAAACCTTTTGAATAGAGGATATCCCCCAACATAATGGCGGTTTTATTGCCGTACAGTGCATTGAGAGAAGGACGTGAACGTCTTGTGTACGCATCATCTATCACATCATCGTGCAAAAGACTTGCTGCATGTATCATCTCGACAATAGCTGCCGTTTTGACTACAGCCAAAGAATTACCTGCTATTTTCAAAATGAGTTTTGCACGTAGTCTTTTACCCTGAGGAAGTTTTGCATATAAAAATGCTACTTCCTTGTCATTTAAATCTGCTATAAATTGTTCTATTTTTCTCTCTACTGCACTTAGCACGGTTGACTTGCCTTATTCACACTGTGTTACTATACGACAAACAAAATCTATAAACACTGACCCTGTTCTACCATCGGTATCTTCATCTGTATAGTGACTCATGTTGTATCCTAAATTAATTTATTTTTTTAAAAGTCAATAATTATAGCCAAATAGCTTTAATAAAGGAAAAATACTTTTGAAATTTAGGAAATATACTCATTGATAGGTCTAGGTTCACCCAAATAATATCCTTGAGAATAAGTAATACCCAAATGCTTTACCATCTCATAAATATTTTCATCTGAGACAAATTCTGCAACAACTTCATACCCAAATTTATCTGCTAGTTCTTTAATGGATTGCAAGACTTCTTTTGCACGTAGTGGGTTTTCTTCCAATTCTTTAATCAGCGTACCATCTATCTTTAAAATATCGATATCGAGTCTAATAAGATATCCGTAACTTGCATAACCACTTCCAAAATCATCCAATGCAATTTCTGAGCCATACGCTTTTAATTGTTTAAATATCTCTTGTACCTTATTATAGTCTTTGATTTCATGTTCTTCAAGAATCTCAAAGGTAAGCCTATTGGCTATTTTCTTATGTTTTTCGAGATTGATACGTATCATTTCCATCATCTCTTCATTCTCTAAATCATCTAAATCTACATTCAGACTTAATTTAATCTCTGGATATTTTTGTAATGTAGAAAAAACATGATTAAAAACCAACTTACTCATTTTAATGTATTGACTTGTCCCTTTAATGACATCCATAAAATAAAAAGGTGCTATGAGCTTATCTGGATTTTTTTCATCTATTAATCTCACCAATGCCTCATACTTGACGATTTCTTTACTTTTTGTATGATATATAGGTTGATATAAACAGAGTAAACGCTCTTTTTCTAATGCCTCTTTGATATAGTCTATATTGCTATAGTCTATATCTTCTAAACTCTTAGCATCAATAATCCCTAAGGCATTTTTACCTTTACTTTTTACTTCAAGTAATTTCTCATCTAAAACTCTTTGTATATTTTGTATTGAAGTTGCATTTGAAGGCGTAGACATTGCACTCATAGAAATACTTAAATAAATCTCTTCATTATTATAATAGTATTTTTGCTTTTGCATCGTTGCAAATAGCGTATGCGCTAAAGTCTCTATCTTTCCTTCATTTTTAGGGATGAGTACTAAAAACTCGGTTCCACCAGTACGTACCACTTTTGAAGCTGAGGACAGCGCTTTTAACATAACTTTAGAAAAAAGTATAATCACTTTATCTCCAAATACCTCACCATATTTTTTATTAATATTTTTAAATTCATCAATGTCTATAAGTATCACATAATAATTACTTACTTCATCTCGATTAAATAATTCTGATAAATAATATTTGCTATATGTTGACGTTAATTTATCTTTTATCAGTGCCTCACGTGCTTTAAAATAGCGATATGCTAAGAAAAGCAACAACACTATACTAAGTAATAAAAAGACTTGCATCATACGAATCACAAACATTAATGGGGAGTTGAAATGGCTTAATTTTTCTCCATATGTCTTAGCAAAATCTAACACTAAAAGTGCTTCTGTTTTATGGTTGACTACAATAGGATAAACCAACGACAACCAAAGATTTTTAACTTCATCTTCTTGTTGAATAATCTGCATTTTTCCACTTTCATATACTTCATCAAAAAGCGTACTTTGTGGCATAAATAAAGAGTGATATTCTTCTGCATCTTTTGCACCATCTAATAGAAAACGATATTGCCCTTTATCATCTTTTTTCAGCACAAATATATATTGATACTGCTTGGTTAAAAATGCTTGTAATGCCTCATTAAGCCGTGTTTGTAATTGAGGATTCTTATTGAGTGTCTCTTCCAACTTATTATGTGTACGAAGTTGCATAAGCTTTACTATATGATGTACATACTGTTCTGCTTTTAAAACCTCTTCATTTTTAAGTTTTTCAGTACTGTGTTCTGTTGATATTTGTAAAAAAACAGCAAAACCAATAAGTAATATTATAAGAAAAATAATAAATTTATTAAAGTACTGTTCTCTCATAGTTCATCGATTATAAATTTTTGATATTCTGAAGAGAGTACAATACCGTACGCTTTCAACCTGCTTCTAACAAACAATAACTGTGCTCTTCCTTTTTTCCAATAAAATGCACCTATCACCTCTTTTGAGTCTTTTAATATATGATAATCAGTGGCAAATAAAAGTGGCTTTTTATCTTTTTGAGGGTGCAACTCTTTTTGATCTAACACTTTTTCAAGCATGGCTTTGCTTGTAAGTACAATCACATCTGAATCCTTCATACGTTTTGTCAGTAAAATTTTATCTGCATGCATAAAAACCTCTCTGTACTCTGGGTCTTCTACATACACCAACACAGAATGTGCAGAGGTGATTGCTGTAAATATATGCTGGTAAAATTTGAGTGTACTCTCCTTATCTAACGCAACAAGTTGCCCATAGGTAAGAATGAAGAGTACTAAGATTTTTTTCAAAATGTATACTCCACTTCAAATGTCACTCTCTGGTCTATAGGGGAGATGGAGAGTGGTTTTAAAAAGCTCCCTGTCGTTGGACTTATTCTAAATAAACCTGTTGCTTTTGCTTTGTCTAAAAGGTTTTGTCCTTTCAGTGTAAAGGTGAGGTTTTCACTGGCATTCCAAGAGATAGAACTTGTCACATCAAAGTAATTAATGTCATCTATACTGTTTTGATGCCAGATCACGGCATTGTAAAAATCAAACTTTTCATAACTGTTACTTAAACTCAAATATCCACTAAAGTCTTCTAATTTATCTAAATTAAAAATGTCTTTATAACGCGCATAGTAGAGTTGTAAATTTACTTTGTTATCCATATCAAAATCATAATCATAATTAAAAATGGTAAAGAAATATTGTGTTTTACCTGAACCTATATTTTGGACAAGTCCATCTTGGTCTTGCATTAGTAACACCATAAGTCTTGTTCTAGAGTTATCCTTTGTATAGCTCACTTCTTGTGTAAAAGCTTTAGTCACTTGATTAGGAACCGTGTTTAAACTTTGTGTATTAATTTGTCTGGAAAGCGGATCAAGTGCAAACATTGTACGATAGAGATATGTTTTATAACTCCATGATTCAGAAGTGAAAATATAACCTAGTCTTAGTTGTAAAAGTGCATCATCATTAATTGAATCATTTCTATAAAGTTTACTATATTCAACACCAAAAGTCAGTAGTTCTACTGAACTTAATGCATATTGATCTTGAAAAAAAAGCGAAAAAATATTTTCTTTTGTAAAGCTTATGGGGATATTCCCAAAACCATCTAACGATACAGAATCTAACGATTTCCATCTCCCTTTAATGCCTGAAGTAATACGATGTTTACCTATGGTGTCTTTATAGCTTAGTTCTGCACTGTATGTACTACTTTTTGTTATTGAAGTAATACGATTAGGAGAAAGAGGATTATTTATAATAAGTGGAAAATCATCTTCTTGATTGATATCAGTTTTTAACCACTCATACGCAATCTGTGCATGCCAATGCTCATTAAAGTCTATCCCATAATCCATATGAACATTTAAGTAGTCTATTTGAGAAACTAGCGGTGTTGCATCAAGACTAAATCCAGCAAGACTGTCTGTATTTTTTTTCATGACTTGTAAATGCGCTATTTGATTTTCAGTCTTAACATAAGAAAAAAGCTGTGTACGTTCAAAATCTCGTGAGAGAGGACGGCTTGTGCCATTGTCTATTTTCTCACGTTTTGCATCAGTATGTGAAAGGTTAAGCATATAGGCATACTTTTCTTTTTCTTCCCCATAGCTGATGCTTTGTCCATTATGCCCCCGGCTACCTGCTATAAGACTCAGTTTTCCTCCACTGTCTTGTTTTGGATTTTTACTATAAACGAACATAGTCAGATACGCAGGCTCAACAGCTGACTCAAAAGAAGGTACTGCATAATAAAACTCTATATGATCCACAAAATCAATGTTCATATCACCATACAGAACCAGACCACTCCCCATCCAACCTTGGGTAACTTCTACACCATCGATATAAAGACGGATAAAATTACTTAAATACGGTCTAGGTGATGTACCAGAAAGAGGATCAGTTAGTCCATATCTATTTTCATGATAATAAATCACTGGTGCAGTTTTAAACACATCTTTGAGTGTTTTGGCATGCATCTTTTCTAGTCTTTCTCTGGTGTACAGGACTAAATGACCTTTGTTTTCATCGATGGTTTTCTGACTCAAATCATTTTTATGGGTATAGTTATTAAGAAGTGTTTCTACTTCAGATGCCTGAAGAAAATAGGTAAAAAAAAGCCATAAAAAAAGTATAATTGTCTTAAATACATACATAATAAATCCTAGAATGAGTGATGCTTACTGTTAGTATAGTATAAAAAAGTCAAAAAAAGTCAAAAAAAAGTTATGCAATGGTGAAACTATACTATAATTAATACAATATTTTATTGATGAAAGTTTTTTTATGCAAAATGAACAAGTTATTAACCTATTAACCAAAGAATATAGTATAATATTGGCAACCACTCCCCAACACTTCCAGTCTGTAAAAAAAATACGAAAAGAAGTCTTTTCTTCTAAATATGACATGTCACCAAATCAATTAGAATCCATCGGATTTATTTATAATCAAGAAGATAAACAATCTTTTATTTATTTACTCAAACACAACCAAACAAATAAATATGTAGGTACAGTACGAATATTTTTCATAAACAATAAAACAGATGTACAACAATTACCCATGCAGAAAAATGGTCGAGTTCGAGATATTGATTTGCTGATAAAAACATTACCATTAATTGAAATTTCGAGAGCTGCGCTTATTCAAAATCTACCTCACCATAAAAAATATTCCAGATTACAATTGAGTGCATTACTCACATTTAGATTAAGAATTGCAACACGTATTAATTTTTTACTTTATCCTTGTAAAATGATTTTTTCTATTATGGAACCTTCATTACAGCGTATTTTAAAAAAACAAAAAGTTAATTTTGAGCCAATAGGTGATTTTGTAGACTCTTGTGGAATAAAAAAAATACCCTTTGCTATACAAAGGGAGAAACTCCTACAAGACACAGAAGAAACTATGGGCACAATCACCCGTCACTATCTCAAAGAGCTTTGTCAAAATCCAGACTCTTTTTGGGAGTTCATAGACAACAATCCTTACCTAGAACGTTCAGATATTCAGCTAGATAGAATTTGCCAGCTCTTCAAAGAGTATGGAGATGACGTTGATTTATCTCTTCTTTTAGGAGAAGATACCGTATTTTAAGGGGTAACACTACTTTCCGTGTTGTTCCACAAAACTTTCATAGTCACCTTCAAAGTCTATAATCGACCCATCTTCGTTGATTTGAATAATTCTATTTGCAAAAGCATCGATGAGTTCTCTATCGTGAGAAACACAGATGACTCCGCCTTTGTAGTTATGTAGTGCTTCACCTAATGCTACGATGGCTTCAAGGTCTAAATGGTTATCTGGCTCATCCATTACCAAGAAGTTTGCAGCGTCCATCATCATTTTACTAAGCATTACACGGTGTTTTTCTCCACCAGAACAGGCATCTATCTTTTTCTTCTGCTCTTCACCAGAAAAAAGCATACGTCCAAGTGTTTTTCTAATGTCATCAATATGCCACTTAACATCAAAACCTTGTATCCACTGTGGTAACTCTTCGTCACCTACTACCAAGTCTGTGGTATTTTGAGGGAAATAACTATAGGTAATTGTCTGCCCCCATTTCATACTTCCACTATTTGCTTGTATTTCTTCCATCAATATTTTAAGTAGTGTTGTTTTACCCACACCATTTCCACCGATAAGTGCTATCCTATCTCCACCATTTACTTTAAAACTAAGATTTTCAAATACTGTTTCACCATCATAAGACTTTGAAAGGTTTTCTACATCGAGTATTTCATTTCCTATGTCACGGTGTGGTTTAAACATAATAGACGGGTCACGACGTGAAGAAAGTTTGATGGCTTGAACGTCAAGTTTATCAAGTTGTTTTTGACGTGAAGTTGCTTGTTTAGCCTTTGAAGCATTCGCCGAAAATCGCTTAATGAAACCCTCTAGCTCTTCTTTTTCCTTAAGCCCTTTTGCTCTGTCAGTCTCTGCTTGTTTTGCTATGAGGTTCGCAGCGATATACCACTCATCATAGTTTCCGGTAAATTCACGTATATTTTGGAAGTCAAGGTCAAGTATATGTGTCACAACACCGTTAAGGAAGTGTCTATCGTGAGAGATAACCATCAACGTACCCTCATGACGCTTAAGCTCTTGCTCTAACCATGAGATAGTCTCCATATCCAAGTTGTTCGTAGGCTCATCTAGGAGTAAAACATCTGGTTTCAAAAAAAGTACTTGTGCAAGTAAGATTTTAAACTTGTCTCCACCTGTTAGTGAGCTCATAAGTTCACTATGTTGTGCTACAGGGAATCCAAGAGATTGAAGCAGTTTTTCTATCTTGACATCAGACTCATACGTTGGATCTTCATCGGCACAAATCATCTCAAGTTCACCCAGACGGTTATTGACTTCATCCGACTCAAAGTCACCCTCCATGTAGAGTTTTTCTTTCTCTTTTTGTGCATCATAAAGTTTTTTGTTCCCATAGAGTACTGCATCAGTTAAGGTGAAATCTTCAAAAGCATACTGGTTTTGAGAAAGCATCCCCAGTTTAAGTCCTGGTTGCAGTTGCACTTCACCATCACTCTGCTCCAATTCACCTGCAAGAATCTTCATAAAAGTAGACTTCCCTGCACCATTCGCTCCTATAAGCCCATAGCGTTTTCCTACATCCATAGTCATATTTATTTTATCGAAAAGAACTCTTTTTCCGTAACGTTGTGTTAAATTTACTGTACTTAGCAAATGGTATCCTTGTGTATTTATATCATTTATATATTGATGTGATTTTAGCGAAATGTGCTGAAAGTGAAGGAAATACAAAACAATACTCCTCCTCACAGAGAGTATTGAATTAAGATATCTACTTAAGAAGTTCTACAATGTTCTCTATAGGACGACCAATAGCTGCTTTACCATCTTTAATCACAATAGGTCTTTCGATAAGTTTCGGGTGTGTTACCATTGCATCTATCAAAGCATCTTCGTCACTTACATTTTTAAGCCCTAACTCTTTATAAATATCTTCTTTAGTACGCATAAGCTCTCTTGCAGAGATACCAAGCATTTTCAACACCTCAACAATCTCATCTTTGCTTGGAAGTGTTTCTAAATATTTCACTACTTCTACCTCTACACCCTGCTCTTCTAAAAGTGCTACTGCATTTCTTGATTTACTACATCTTGGGTTATGCCAGATTTTTACATTGTTCATAAAATAATCCTTCTTTTTTAACTACATTATTTTTTACGAAGTGTACACTATTGCTCGTAATACTTCCCTTTAGCTGTGCCTTTCACATTCGCTCCTGTGCGCCCATGGCATAGGGAACATTCGTACGCAAAGACCCCAAGGTCATGATATCTGAACCCGTCGCAATCACTTCGCAAGCATATTTCATATTAGCTGTTCATCTTAATTCTCTATTCACTCTCCACTTTTCCACGCAGGCGTTTTTTATTCGCCTGCTTCTTTTTAGAGTCCAGTCGTCTACCTACAGAGCCTTTGGTAGGCTTGGTAGGCACACGCTTTTTTTGTACCACATTCACACTTTTTATGAGCTCTACCAGACGCTCCAGTGCCTCATCTCTGTTTTGTTCTTGGCTTCGGTGCTGTTGGGACTTTATGACTACTATGCTCTCTTTGGTGATGCGTTTGTCTTTGAGTGAGAGTAGTTTCTCTTTATAGTACTCAGGCAAAGAAGAAGCCTCTATATCAAAACGCAGGTGAATTGCCGCAGAAACCTTGTTGACCTTCTGTCCACCAGAACCACTTGCCCGTATTGCAGAGATTTCTACTTCATTTTCATCTAAGGTGACGGTGTTTGATATTTTTAGGTTTGGCATCTTTTCTCTTTTTATTCTCAATGGTAAGCTTTAAAGTTCACCTATTTTAGCTACTTTTTCTAATTTTATCAAAGCAACTTCAAATATTAGGTTATATAACGTGAGAAAAACATACATCCCTATCAACTAAGTTTTTCTCTTAGTACATAAGGAAGTATTCCTCCGTTGAGATAGTATTTTAAATCTACAGGGGTATCTAGCCTTACATACACCTCAAAGTGTTGTGTACTAGTATCCTCTTTTTCAACAGTGATAGTGAGCACACCACCTGCCTTTACCGCATCTAACCCCTCTATGCTAAAACGCTCTGAACCATCAAGTCCCAAACTCTCTGCCGATTCACCTTCTTTAAATTCCAAAGGCAAAACACCCATACCCACAAGATTGTTTCTATGGATACGTTCATAGGAGGTGGCTATGACTGATTTTACCCCTAAAAGCTGTGTCCCTTTGGCTGCCCAGTCACGTGAAGAGCCCATACCATAGTCATCACCAGCCAATACTACGAGAGGGATATGTTCTGACCTGTAATGCATAGCTGCATCATACACAAACATCTCTTTTTTCTCTGGAAAATGCACTGTGTACCCACCTTCTTTAGGTGAGACTAGCTTATTTTTGATGCGTTCATTGGCAAAGGTTCCTCGCATCATGACTTCGTGATTTCCCCGTCTTGAACCATAGGAATTAAAAGCATTTTGTGGCACATTGTGTGCCAAAAGGTACTGCCCAGCAGGATAAGAAGTTGGTATCTTTCCAGCAGGAGAGATATGGTCTGTGGTTACAGAATCACCTAAGAGCAGTAGTACATTTGCATCATCAATATCAGCGATAGCAGAGGCATCTTTTTTAAAGTCATCAAAATAGGGAGGCAGCCGTAAATATGTAGAGTCTTTATCCCAGTGAAAAATGGTATCCTCAGGGACTTCCAACATTTTCCAACGTACTTCACCTTCTAAAATATCTGCATATTTTTCTTCAAACATTTGTGGTTTGAGTACCGAAGCGATGATACTGTCTATCTCCTCTTGTGAAGGCCATATGTCTTTGAGGTACACCGCTTTACCATCACTATCTATGCCTAATGCTTCTTCTTCAAAGTCTATCCACATTTTACCTGCTAGGGCATACGCAACGACTAAGGGAGGAGAGGCAAGAAAATTGGTTTTGATTTGGGGATGTATACGTGCTTCAAAGTTTCTGTTTCCAGAGAGTACCGCTGAGACGATGAGTTCTTTTTCCAGTATGGCTTTTTGTATCTCATCATCTAAAGGTCCGCTGTTACCAATACAGGTCGTACAGCCGTACCCCACTATCTGAAAGCCCAAGGTCTCCAAATAAGGAAGCAGGTCTGCTTCTTTAAGATAAGCTTCCACAACCTTTGAACCAGGGGCTAATGATGTTTTGACATAGGCAGGTACTTCAAGTCCTTTTTGTACAGCATTTCTTGCCATGAGTCCAGCGCCTATCATCACTGAAGGGTTAGAAGTGTTTGTACAAGAGGTAATAGCAGCGATGACGACAGAACCATCACAGAGTTCTACATCTTCTTTGTTCAGTTTTATCGTTTCACATACTTGTCCAGGGATAATTCTACAGGTATCAATGGTTTTTTCATCCGATACTGCCATCTCATCTTCAAGCACATTGATACTATGGGTATCTATCTCTCTGCCATAATCACAGGTAAGCATATTGAGAAACTCATTTTTCACATCTTTAAGTGCTATCCTGTCTTGTGGTCGTGATGGTCCTGCGATGGATGGTTCTATGGTATGTAAATCAAGTTCGATGACTTTTGTGTAGTCTGCTTGGGTACTTGCATCATAAAAAAGACCTTGCTTTTTCAAATAGACTTCTGCCACATCAGCTTCTTTATCTCTGTTGGTAAGTCTCATATAGCGTAGTGTCTCTTCATCTACAGGGAAGAAGCCCATGGTAGCACCATACTCTGGAGACATATTGGCAATGGTTGCTCTATCGGGAAGAGAAAGTGCCTGCATCCCCTCACCAAAAAACTCTACAAATTTTTCTACGACTTCTTCTTCTCTAAGCATCTGCGTCACACGTAACACCATATCTGTAGCTGTCGCCCCTACTGGAAGTTTTCCTGTAAGTCTCACGCCTACTACTTCAGGGATTTTCATACTGTACGGCTCACCCAGTGCCACTGCTTCAGCTTCTATCCCCCCTACTCCCCATCCCATTACACCTAAGCCATTAATCATCGTCGTATGTGAGTCCGTACCTATGAGTGTGTCAGGAGAGAGTATCGTTTCTCCCTCTTTTTCTGTCTGTATCACCACAGTTGCAATGTATTCCAAATTAACCTGATGGACGATACCTGCTCCAGGAGGAAATACACGAATGTTATCAAAGGCTTTTTGAGACCATTTTAACAGTACATAACGCTCCTGATTACGTCCATACTCCATCCGAAGATTTTCACTGAGTGCATCAGAAGTACCAAAGTAGTCTACCTGCACAGAGTGATCTACGATTAAATCGATAGGTACCACAGGATTAATATCTGAAGGATTGCCTCCATGTTCCAGCATCGCATCTCTTAATGCGGCAAAATCTACAATACAAGGTACCCCTGTAAAATCCTGCATCACCACACGAGAGGGATAAAATGCTATCTCCTCCGCCTTTGTTTGTATCTTTTGCCATTTTGCAAGTTTTTCTATATCACTTAAGGTCACTACTTCACCCTCATAATGGGCAAGTAAGTTTTCTAAAAGTATACGTATCGTGTAAGGCAGTTTGGAAAGTGTAATGCCAAAGTGGGAGGCAATGTCATCAAGAGAGAAATAGGTATAGGTATGAGACCCTATCTGTAAAGTTTTTTGAAATTGGTGCTTAGTCATCTTAAACTCCTTTACGAGTCAATAATGACTAAGATACCTTAAGTCTGTGTAATATATGTAGAATCACCTGTCAGGGATAAAACTATTTTCCGTGTTGTTTTTAGGCTTAGTATCATAGTGATGTTTTTCTTGAAAGTTTGTTTCATTGACCTGAACCCTAAAGTTCACCTTGAGAATGTTTATTTTGTTGTTTGTGCTGATTAAATATACTATAGTATAATCCTAAAATGAAAAAATATTTAACCTTTTTTACCTTAAGCTTTTTTACTTTAATCTTCTTTGTTTCTTGTGAAGAGAAGGCACAACCAAGTGTTACGATAAGTTCTGATTTGGAACGCCCCATAAGTTGCATGAAACTCAATAGGCTGGTTGAAAATAAAGAGCTTCTAAGTAGTTTAGAGAACCTATATGCTTTTAATGATAATTGTGCTTTGACTTTAACTCTGGGATCTAAAAAAGATATTGTCTGTAATAGTACGAACAATATGATGAGTAAAAACATGGGTAAATTCCCAAAAAGTTTTATCAAGTTAGAGCTTCGTGAGGGTATGAAGTTACAATACTCTTACTATCGTGACCTTTACTCAAATGTAGATGAAGATGATGTAAAAGAGGGTTTTGAAAGATTGAAAAAAGATTTGATAAAGCCCAAAAGAGCAGAATAAAAATAGCTTTTAGCGGCGTCTCCAACTTTCCATAAGGAAGCAGCGTTCTTTATCTGGTTCGGTTTGCATCGTCATGAAGCCATCTATGGTTTAGTTTCAGACCCCTATATTTCACCTAAGCCCTATAATGTATGTTATTCACTGTCATTTAACCAATGACCAAGCAACACACTAACCACAGTCTCAGTTCGTAAGATCCTCTCTCCTAAACTAACAGCTGTACAACCGTGTTTGCAAAGCAGGTC
>JALXBG010000170.1 GCA_026991605.1 Sulfurovum sp. | reverse complement strand
GCGGCGTTGCTGCATCAGGGTTTCCCCCATTGTGCAATATTCCCCACTGCTGCCTCCCGTAGGAGTCTGGACCGTGTCTCAGTTCCAGTGTGGCTGATCATCCTCTCAGACCAGCTAGGCGTCATAGGCTTGGTAGGCTCTTACCCCACCAACTACCTGATACCATATAGTCTCATCCTTCAGCGAAAAGACATTTCCCAATTACTTTTACAGTAAAAGGTATATGGGGTATTAGCTACCGTTTCCAGTAGTTATCCCCCTCTGAAGGGCAGATTAACTATACATTACTCACCCGTCCGCCACTTAGCTGACATACTAGCAAGCTAGTACCGTTCTCGTTCGACTTGCATGTGTTAAGCACGCCGCCAGCGTTCACTCTGAGCCAGGATCAAACTCTCCATTAAAAATGAAATGGTTTGAACCATTTGTCAGAATCACTTATTGTATTTCTATAATAAGTTTCTTCTATCTACTTTTTTAAAAAGTAGTAAAATTAAAACTCAAATAGACGTTGATTTGTTTACTTATATTTGGTTGTCAAAGATCATTCAATAACACTCTTTCTAGCAACTTGCTAGCCGTCCATGTGTTGTTGGACGCGTATTATAGCACCGAACTTCTTCCTTGTCAAGGGTTTTTTAGAAAAATATGCAAATTTGTTGAAAAAAATTATTTACTTACATTATATATATAATTTTATTACTTCTTTTAAGTATTTATACCTATAATAACTCTAATAATATTTAAAAAGGATCATAATGCGATTTGTCACTTTCTATATTTTTCTTTTTTTCATCTCAGCATGTTCCTACACTCCTGATTCATCTTTAGTAAATGAAACAACTACAGAACAAAAAATACTTTCTAATCAGTCAGAAGCATCTCAAGCACAAGATGAGTATAAAAAGCTACAAGCCCAGAGAGGAAAAGAGTAATATCACACATTAACCTTAGATTAATCTCTCTGGACTATACTCTTCTTAATATTACATTAATTAAAAAGGATACTTATGGCTTTATACGATAGAGACTATACAACATCAGCACAAACAGATTATGTGCAAGAAGGCGCTTCTGTTAGTTTTATGAAGACAACATACCAACTATTGGCAGTAAGCATGATCACAGCGGCGGCAGGTGCTTATGTTACCATGCCTTATGCAGAAACAGTGATGCAATATAAATGGTTTATTTTTGGCTTTGAGCTTTTTATGCTTTTTGTAGGATTAGGAATGACAAGAAGTAAACCTGGATTAAACCTTGCAGCACTTTTTGTCTTTACTTTTGTTACAGGAATATCACTTGTACCACTTTTAGCTCAACTCATAGGTATGGGGAATGGTGCAGTAATTGGTAATGCATTTTTAATGACATCTGTACTTTTTGGTGCACTTAGTCTTTTTGCTATCAATTCAAAATCTGACTTCTCAAGCTGGGGGAAACCTCTCTTTATTACACTGATTGTAGTCATAATCGCTTCATTGATAAATTACTTTATCTTACAGAGCCCAATGATGCATATTATTATTACAGCAGGGATATTACTTCTATTTTCAATCTTTACTATTTATGATACACAGAATATCGCAAATGGTGCCTATGATTCACCAGTAGATGCAGCTGTATCACTATACATTGACTTTTTGAATATATTTACAGCACTATTACAAATTCTTGGTATCTTTGGTAGCGATGATTAATCAACATCCTTCTCTTCACTTGCTAAGTATCAAGTGAAGTTCCTTCTATAAAGAGAACTTCAAACTCCAAATAATCCAAAGGATATGTTTCCATTAATTTTTTTACCTGCTTATAACTCAATTGCTTCTCTCCTCCACTCACACCAGATTTTTTAATGTATCGAAACATATCTCGTACTGTCTTAAACTCAAGTCTATATGATTGAAGCGTAAATGTTGCATCATAATAGCATTCAATAGCCTCTTGTAGTTCTTCTTTTGTATAGATAGGTGACTCTATCCCTCCGGTAAGATGCAAAGTATGAAAGGTACCTGAAGTAAAAATGGCAAAGTGTGCTTCTCTTGCAAGAGAAGCAAGATGTGAAAAAACGAAATCTAAATTTTTACTCCACTGTAATGCAGAAGCTGAAAAAAGTGTGACATCTTCTTTTTTTAGATTAAACTTTTGATACGTTTCTAGTGTATTAAAATCAGCATGTATTTTTTGTACTTTTTCATCATTTGGATGAATAGCTAACATCTCTTTAGAACTATCTAATGCCATAAAGGTATCATAGGCAATATTTTGTTCTTGTATATTGTGATACACTGCCCCACTGCCACAACCAAGGTCAATAATATTCTGATAATGATTTGTAGAGAGTCCAGAAATCAATCTCTTTGCTACTTCTGATTGAATCATATTGTGCTGATTATATTGATGTGCAAAACGAGAAAATTCATTCATTGCTTTTGACATTCGTTTTCTCCTTTTGGCTCTAGGTTTTTTATCTTCATCACTGTTTCAAACTTTTTTGGGTATAATCGCCGAAATTATACCCAAATATTCGTTTGGAACTAACGCATAAAAAAGAGGCAACTATGACATCAACACTTTTAATCGTACAAATTGTACTGGCTATACTTATCACTATCTCTGTACTTCTTCAAAAAAGTTCAAGCATTGGGTTAGGAGCCTACAGTGGAAGTAATGAATCTGTATTTGGAGCAAAAGGACCAACAGGTTTCCTTGCAAAAGCAACATTTACACTTGCATTTCTTTTTATTGTAAACACATTGGCTCTGGGGTACCTCTATACTGCATCAAACTCAGCTTCAGTCACAGATAGCATTGTTCCTGAAAATAATGCCGCTATACCGGCTACACCAACAAATAGTGCACCATCAGCGCCAGCTGCACCAAGTACAAAATAAAATCTTTCATAAAGAAGACCATTTGTCTTCTTTATCCTTCTTCATTTCACACCTATTCTCTACACCCCTAAATACATAACAAGGTAAAAAAGGGTAAAATCTGCCTAATATTATCCTAAAGGAATACGTATGACAAGTGAAATTTTTGAACAAACCAACGCAAATATGGAAAAAAGTATCGAAGCGCTTAAAAGAGACTTTGCAACACTTAGAACAGGGAAAGTTACTACTGGTATTGTAGACAATATCAAAGTCGATTACTATGGTACTATGACTGCTCTCACGCAAGTAGGTAATGTTATTGCTACAGATGCGACAACGATTAGTATCACACCTTGGGAAAAAACTCTTCTTCCTGTCATCGAAAAAGCTATCCAAGAAGCGAATATTGGTGTAAATCCTAACAATGATGGAGACTTCATTAAACTCTTTTTCCCACCAATGACCTCTGAGCAAAGACAAGAAATTGTCAAACAAGCCAAAGGTATGGTAGAAAATGCAAAAGTTGCCATTCGAAATGTAAGAAAAGATGGTAATGACAAAATTAAAAAGCTTGAGAAAGACAAAGAGATCAGTGAAGATGAGTCTAAAAAAGCACAAGAGCAGATTCAAAAACTAACCGATGAGCATGTCGCTAAAATAGATGAAGCTTTTAA
Source organism: Sulfurovum sp. (assembly GCA_026991605.1). Taxonomy (GTDB): domain Bacteria; phylum Campylobacterota; class Campylobacteria; order Campylobacterales; family Sulfurovaceae; genus Sulfurovum. The sequence goes on along the minus strand of JALXBG010000170.1, from coordinate 6,573 downwards.
AGTAAAAGAAGCTGACATCCTCAAGGTATAACGATGAATGTAGAACAAGTTTACAAAGATGCCAATGCCCTACTTGATGGGCACTTTCTTTTAGCAAGTGGCAATCACTCAAGTCGCTACCTACAGAGTGCTAAAGTCATGGAGTACCCTAAAAAGGCTGCTTTACTTACGGATGCTCTAGCTAAAATGATACACGATGCTAGAATAGACGTAGACACGGTATGTGCCCCTGCAATTGGTGGGCTTTTAACAGGGTATGAACTTGCACGATCTTTAGATGTACGTTCTATCTTTGTAGAAAAAGATGGGGAAGGCGGTATGGTGTTACGCCGTGGATTTGAGATAGCGCAAGGTGAAAAAGTAATTATCTGTGAAGATATTATTACTACAGGTGGCTCTGCACTTAAAGCAGCTAAAGCTATAGAATCATTAGGTGGAGAAGTGGTTGCTTTTGCTTCTCTTGCTAACAGAGGATTTTGTAAACGTGTGGGTGGAAATGACACCGCCAAAGCAGAATGTGCCTTACCAGAGGGAACACCTCTTTTTGCACTTGATGACTTTACTTTTGAGATGTATGCACCTGAAGATTGTCCACTTTGTAAAGAGGGGAAATCAGAAGCGGTTAAACCCGGAAGTAAAAGCTAAACTTCTATCTCTCTTTTGTAAGGATAAGGTATTTACCTTATCTTTACACTCTCCATACAATAGCACAACTTTTCACATCTATATCGGTCTTACGCGGTTTCATCGTATAGGTTTCAATCTCACAACTGTCTACATTATACTTTTCACTCAGTGCATCTATCTTATCTTCCAGTTCATACTCTAAAGCTTCTATATCATCTTGTATAGCAACCATACGTTCTTCTGCACGACTCATATCGCCACGTTCTTTGAGAATTTTACTTCCTTTACTCACAGCTCGTCCTATTTTGGTGGGACTGCTGCGTCCAAAGAGTGCACCAAGTACTGCAATCCCTGCTTCTATCATAGAAGAAGTTGAGTCTGAAGATTCTTTTTCTACACGCTCTTTGGCCCGAGAAAGTCTAGCTAACAGTGTTTTTTCTTTTTTACTATAACGGGTTTGAAGTTTATCTATCTCCATCTCTTTTTTATCATCGAGGATATCTTTTAAACGTACTTTAAAATCAGACAAAGACTCATCTACTTTAGATTCTAATTTAGGGCTTTTAGAACGCATAAGCTCCAAGTGCTGTTCTCTATAGAGCGTCTCTTTTAATTCACGGATAGCACGATTAAGTCCTTTGTCTTTAAGTATCAAGTCTGGAAGTATCTGAAATTTTGCTTCTGCAGGTGCGCGGTGTGGATAATTTTCAAAATCTTCATCCTCTGCGTTGGCTTCTTCCCAGTCAATACTCTGTTGTTTTGCGTCCAGAGGTAAAGATAAAATATGTTCACGTTCTTCATCAATCCCTTTACGTTGACTATAGAAATGAATACTGACTTTCGCCCCTAGTGTTGCCAAAAATGTATGTGTCTGCGCAGTGTCAGGTTCAAAATACTGAGGAATTGAACTATCAATATTTTGGTAACTCTCAAAATCACTCTTTTTTTGGTTCTGCTTTGCTACACTTGCTACAGTAATATTTTGTGCCTCTTTTTGAGACTGCATTAATCTACTAATTTCATCACGCTTAAGCGGTCCCTTGAGGTATGAGAGTACCCAACGTGTGGAAAAGAGACGAATATCTTCTAGATGGGCTGACTTTAAAAAGAATGTTCTTTTTTTCAGATTTGCCAAAATTGTTTTGATTTCATTTTTATCAAAAGAAGATCCGACTTTACCTCCCAGACCATCTATAACCCGCTCTATGTCTTGGGTAGTCTGTAGCCTACCAATAAACCACGTTCCGATGTTAGAGAGCCCTTTATAGTCCAAATCAACAGGGTTTTGTGTACTCAATACCACACCTACACCAAATGCTCTTGCTTGTTTGAGAAGAAGAAGCATAGGCTCTTTGCTCGGTGGGTTTTTGGTGGGAGGGAAGAAACCATAAATTTCATCCATATAAAGGAGTGTCTTGAGTGCAGAAGTACCACTTTGTCTACGCATCCATGCAATGTACTTATTGAGTAATAAGGTCACAAAAAACATACGCTCATCATCATTTAAATGAGAGATAGAAAAGATAGCCACTTTTGCTTTCCCATTTTCATCATAAAGTAGTTTTTGTATATCTAAATTATCGCCTTGCAACCATAGAGAAAAAGTGGGGCTTGCCAAGAGTGAATTAAACTTTGTAGCTAACTTAAAACGTGCATCTTGCGGATAAAAGTCATCTAACGGAAGTACCCCTATTTTTTTGAAATTAGGATTGATAATTTTACCAATGAGTACTTCTATGCTCAGATTTTCTGCTGCTATCCATGATTTTGTAATAATTTGTGCCAACAAAATATACTCTTTTGAATCTAAAGGATCTGCATTAATACCTATAAGCGAAAGCAGGGAAGTTGTTGTACTCTTTAGATAGGATGCAAAGGTATCACTGTCTTCCATCACTTCAGCAGGAGGGGTATCAAGAGATGACATAATGTTGATCGCAACACCAGCTGAAGAACCTGGAGTATAGATAGTTTTAGGTACAGCTTGAAGTTTGGCTGCACGTTCGACATTTTGTCCCCAACTCTCTATACCACTTTTCCACATCTGAGCAATCTTACTTGCATAACTTGCAACATCTTTCTCTTTGGCTTTGGCCTCATCTTCTACCCATGGTTCAAATGCTTTGCCTGAGAATGTACTGTCGACAAGACAGAGATTCCCCATATCCCCTTTAGGGTCTATCACAATAGAAGGGATATTATCTAACGCAGCCTCTTCTATAATCCCCACACCTAATCCCGTTTTACCAGAGCCGGTCATACCTATAATCGTAGCATGAGTAGTGAAATTTTTGTTTTTAAGAAGGGTAAGTGCATCCGTAGCTTCCATACTGTTTTTATCTACATCTTTTCCCAGATAAAAAAGTCCTAATTTTTCATATATCTCTTGCATGATAATCCTTTTATTATATTAAAGATGGTACTTTAGTCTCAAGTGTCACTCCCCCATCTCTTGGTGCTGTAGGTGGTTTTTGAGGTGCTCTATTTTTTATAGGTTTTTGTTTTTTAGGGGCAGAAATAACTGTTCCATCGGGAAGAATTTTTGATCCATCTTTTAAAATTTGTGTACCATCACGAAGTATTTTCCTGCCATCTCTCATAATTTGTGTACCATCAGGTAAAATCCTTAACACCGGATTTAAAATACCCTGTATCATAAATGTAATGGGTTCTTTCCCTGTCTGCTTTAAAAAAACCAGAACCTTGTCTTTTTTATGATATACATCAAATAACTCTACATGTTTCATAACAGGATTGACTTCTACTTTTTCTTCAAGTTTTGTTGGTAAGTGGTAGTTATTACCCTCTACACGTACAAGTGTCTTATTTTTTTTCAATACCAACCAACACACTTTTGCAAGAGGAAGTGCGTAGAGTGAATTTTTTGTCTCTTCTATACAAAGTCGACTAAATTCATCTTTTTTAATAGTAATTCTACCATCTGAACTGATGATGTCTAAGTAAAGTACTTTTGTAGCTTTCGTAATTTTCTTGGCTTTTCCAAGGTAACCCAATAGTTGACTGTTAGAATCTTTCATCATTGAGACTGTTGAGAAAAGTGATGGAAGAATAATACCAAGAAGCATTATAGAGATAAGAACCTCCAGTAGAGTAAACGCTTTTGTATATTTCGTTTTTATGACATTCATTAGCCGTCCATTATTCCTACACGTACAGCTTCTTCGTACGATGTGCTACCTGCAATGAGCATGGCTCTAAGTTTATCTGCGATAGTTGTCATACCATGTTGTTTCATCGCTTCTCTAACCTGATGATCATTAAAACCATCTTTCATCATCTCTTTGACTTTATCATTAATAACAAAAAGTTCACCAATGGCTTGTCTACCTTTGTAACCTGTAAAATCACACTCTTTACACCCTACCGCTTTAAAGTATACTTTATCTACGGGTAGAGAAATCTCTTCCATAGCTACAGAAGAAAGATCTGTTTCTGCTTTACAATGCACACAAAGCTTTCTTGTCAGTCTTTGTGCCAAAACACCTAACAATGTAGATGAGATAAGAAAATTTTCAATCCCCATATCCATCAGACGACTTAAAGAAGATGTCGCATCATTGGTATGCAGCGTTGATAAAAGTAAGTGCCCCGTAAGTGCTGAACGCAAAGCGATATCTGCCGTTTCAGAGTCACGTATCTCCCCTACCATAATAATGTCAGGGTCTTGTCTCAAGATAGAACGAAGTCCCGCAGCAAAAGTAAGTCCTACTTTTGTATTGACCTGAATTTGAGAAATATTATCAGCATTATACTCAACAGGATCCTCTACTGTAATAATGTTTTTATCGGGTGTTGAGATATGTTGCATACAGGCATGTAATGTAGTTGATTTACCCGAACCTGTTGGTCCTGTGACCAGTATCATACCATGGGCATGGTTCAATAATTTATAAAGCTCTGATGTAATATCTATAGTAAAACCTAATGACTCCAAAGTGGGAATATGCTCACTCTGTGAAAGAATACGCATGACCACTCTCTCCCCATGATACGTAGGTAAAATAGAAACCCTGACATCGATACTCTTGCCTGAGATAATAAGTTGTGTACGTCCATCTTGTGGTACTCTTTTTTCTGAAATATCCAAGTTAGAGATAACTTTTATACGGTTTATCACCAAAGCAGTGATGCTTTTATCTAAATCTAAATGCTTTTTTAATGCACCATCCATACGTAAACGGACTTCACCCTTACGTTCTGCACTTTCAATATGAATATCACTTGCCCCTTTTTGCAAAGCTTGAAAAAAGAGTGAATTCACCAACTTAATTATAGGTGCAGAGTCTTCAGAAGAGAGCAAGTCTTGGGAATTACGAATAAATTCGAGTAAATCACTTTCTACTTCTATTAGTTCATCTGAAGCAGTTGCCATATCTTCAAAGTCTGAGCCGGTTTGTATTTCTAAAAATTTATTTTTAAGACGTTCAAAACTCTCTGCATCTACAAGATTGATTGGATAAGCCAAAGAGAGTTTTGAAAAGTAATTCAGTGCATCACTCAAAGTCTCTTCAGTAACAATAGCTGTACTAATACCATTGATTTCTGCAAAAAGTAAAGCATGTTTTATAGCTAGTTTATGGTTAATCTCCTCTTCCCAAAGTGGTTCAAGGTTTACATCTTGAAGGCGAGGAAAATGCATTATTTCTCTCCAAAGTCTGGATTATAGTACCCTCTAGTACCCTTGAGTCGAGACGAAGGATTTGAAGGTTTAGACTGCTCACTGCCTGAACTAGAAAAAAGGGAAGAGAAGAAACCTTCTTCTTTAGGTTCTTCTGCTTTTACTTTTTCTTTAACAGCCACTACTTTCTTTTTAGTTGTCTGTGTTGTGGTTTTGGATTTTTTAGTCAGAGGTTTTTTTCTGACTACAGGTGCATGGTATGCATCATCATAAATGGGTCCTCTATCGCCCATACTAACAGCATGTGTAGGTGCAGGTGGGGTATAGACATCAGGGAGTTGACGAATTCTACCACGCGCAGAACCTTTTGATTCAAATGGACGTTTATCTGCTTTTTCCAAATTTTCTCGCACAAATTTATTATATCTGTCTTGGACTTCATCCAATTCTGCAAGCATAGCTTTCAATTTTTGTAAATCAGAGCTTTTTCTAACAATATATGGCGTAAGATACACAACAACATTTTGCTGTCGTGTAATATCTGAATTTTGCGTAAAAAGTAAGTCCCCGAGGAAGGGTATACTCCCAAAGAAAGGCACTTTTGATTGCCCCGCTCCTCCTACCTTTTTAATAAGCCCCCCAAGAATGATGGTTTCCCCATTCTTAACAATGGCATTGGTTTTTACTTGTCTCTTTGTTGTTGTCGGACGATCAGCAACCTGCTCAGTTGAAGGATCGATATCTTCCAATGTTGTTTCTATCTCTAGTGTTACCTGGTTGTTGCTAGAAAGTCTTGGTTTTACTTTGAGTGTTAATCCGATATCTTCTCTTGAATAATTATTAATCACATTTGAAGATCCAGTTGTTGACTGTTGTCCTTGGGTTAAAATGGAACGTACTTGCCCAACATAGATTTCTGCCTCTTTATTATTCGTACAAAGAATAGAAGGTTCACTTAAAAGTTGTGCAGCACCATTACTTTCAAGAAAGTCCAGTTGTGCACCTAAAGCAAATACTTTATCTACTGCATCAAATTTAAAGGTCGGATCATTCGTTGTTATAGCATTTCCATTATTATCTAATTGAGTTTTTGATGTATTTTGATTCAAAAAACCTAAAAGGTCAGATGACATTTGTAATGCAGAGGTACCTAAGTTACCTGTAACGGAATAGAGTCCTTTGGATGTAATAGCAGCACTTTCAAGACCATATTTAAGTCCTATCTTCTTTGCCATATTTGTGTCAACTTCTACAATTTTAGCTTTCACATAAACTTGCGCTTTAGGGACATCTATTTTTCTTACCGT
>JALXBG010000169.1 GCA_026991605.1 Sulfurovum sp. | reverse complement strand
GTGAGACAGAAGCTCGTTATGACTTTATCTATCTTTATGATGAAAATGGAAATCAAATAGCAAAACTAGATGGAAGTATAGATGCTTCTAGAAGTGTTAGTGGTTCTTCAATCACTGCAAGACTGACCAGTGATGGTTCTATTACAAAATCAGGTGCAACAGTCACTATTTCAGCTGAATAATTCTACGAATAGAGGAGTTTTACAACTCCTCTCTCATAAATATCCCCTACCTAACTTCTCCATTCCCATAAATCTTATATTTGTACGTAGTGAGTTCACTCACACCCATCGGTCCTCTAGCATGCAGTTTGTTCGTACTTATGCCCACTTCTGCACCAAAGCCAAACTCGCCACCATCGGTAAACTGCGTACTTGCATTTAAGTAGACACAAGCAGCATTTACACTGTTTAAAAAGTGCTCTGCTGTGGTATAGTTTTCTGTAATGATAGCTTCAGAGTGTTGTGAACCATACTGTTCTATGTGAGATATGGCTTCTTCTACACCTTCTACTACTCTAATAGTCAAGATATTATCTAAATACTCAGTTGCATAGTCCTCAGTATTTGCAGGATTCACCTCTATGATTTCTTGTGTTTTAGGGCATCCTCTTATCTCTGTGCCTTGTGCATCATACGCTTCTTTGATGCTTGGTAGTATCTCTAATGCGATAGCTTCATCTATCAGTAAAGTCTCTAACGCTCCACATATACCTGTTCTTCTACACTTGGCATTTATCATCACAGCTAAGGCTTTTTCAAAATCAGCATCTTCATCTACATAGGTATGGCAGAGTCCTTTATCGTGTTTTACTACTGGCACAGTTGCATTGGAAGAGACATACTTAATAAGCGCTTCTCCACCACGAGGGACTATGAGGTCTACATATGCATCTTGTTTGATAAGTTTTGCCACCCCTTCTCTTGAAGAATCTGGTAAAAGTGCAATGGCTCCTTTTGGTAAATCATGGGCTACCAGTACACCTTGCAAAACAGATGCTATAGCTCTATTGGAGTGCTCTGCCTCTTTACCACCTTTGAGTATGGCTACGTTACCAGACTTAAAACAAAGTGCTCCTACATCTGCTGTGACATTCGGTCGTGACTCATAGATGACTCCTATCACACCAATAGGTACAGAGACTTTTTCTATCTTAAACCCAGCATCTGCATACCAACCATCCAGTACACGCCCTACTGGCTCTTTAAGTGCTGCTATCTCTTCGATGGCTACAGCCATACCTTCAACCCTCCCATCATCTAAAAGAAGTCTGTCTTTCAGCGCTGCAGTCAAGTTGTTTGTCTCGGCATCTGCCATATCAAGAGCATTGGCTTCAAGTATCTGTGCCTTATTGTCACGCAAACCTTGTGCCATTGCTTTGAGTATGCTGTTTTTTTGTGTACCACTCAATGTAGAGAGTACTCTGCTTGAGGCTTTGGCTTCTTGTAAAAATGCTTCCATTGTCTATCCTAAAATAATATTGCACTCATTTTAACAAAGTTATGCTAATAATGCTATAATTGATTTAAAATGTAGGGTGGGTTTTGCTCATAGGAAATGTCCACCCTACAGATACAACAATAATAAGCGAGTAATTATGCAAACTATCACATTTATCGGTAACGGAAATATGGGACTTAGCATTGCTAAGGGTCTCAAAGGAAAATATATCATCGAAGTTGTAGGTCGAGACATGGAAAAACTTGATGTTTTTGAACATGCTTTAGGACACAGAATAGAAAAAGCACTCCTAGATGATTTTGATGTCAGTGAAAAGACCTTATTACTGTGTGTCAAACCTGCCAACGTTGAAGAGGTCGCTGCCAAGCTTAAAGGTACTGCACGTGTTATTTTCTCTGTCTTAGCCGGCACTACAGTTGAAAAACTCAAATATAACTTTGAAACCCAAGCCGTTGTCAGATGTATGCCAAACCTTGCTGCTTCTGTAGGTAAATCTATGACCACACTCACGGGAGACACAGAGTACAAAAAAGAAGCCGAGTCACTCTTGGGTGCAATAGGCAGAACATTGTGGCTAGGAAGCGAAAAAGAGATAGATATCGCCACAGCACTTGCAGGCTCTGGTCCAGCCTATCTTGCACTCATTGCCGAAGCACTAGCAGATGGTGCAGTAAAACAAGGGCTTAAAAGAGAAGATGCCATGGCTACCATGAGAGGTTTATTCGAAGGCTTTGGAACACTCATACAAGAAGTACACCCAGCTACACTAAAAGATGAGGTCATGAGTCCTGGAGGTACAACAGCTGCAGGCTATGGAGCACTCGAAGAAGGAAATGTCAGAGCATCTTGTATCAATGCTATCGAGGCAGCCTATAAAAGAGCCAAAGAACTTTAATAAGAACCTCTAATAAATTCTTCTTAAATCTTCTCTGGCAAAAGGCATATAGGTATGCCTTGTCACAATAATTTTAGTTTTAAAATTACTCCATCTGTAAATCACCGGTACGTCTCTGGGATCTATATGGATGCAGCCATGAGAGAGCCAGTCAACACTGCCTTTGTGTAGAGCATGCCCTCGTTTGGTAAATTTCATCATAAAATCCATATTGTTTACCCCACTCTCTTCAGGAAAATCTCTAGACATATGGTAACGCTTTTTTTCGATAATATTAAAAATACCGGAAGGACTTCTAAACTCAGGGGTACCAGAGGTGATAGCCCCACTCCACCACACTGTCCCGTCACGATCAACTGCATAAAAACGTCCATCACTTCCAGGTTCACGCACAGAGACAACAATGAAATTTTTACCTGTCAGGTCGATGATTTTTTCCCTATCACCTCGGTATTGCTTAAAGATTGTCTTAGCAATGGGTATAGTTTCTAGACCTTTAGGTGGATATTGTTCATACTCGTCTGCGGTTAAAAATGTGAAAGTTAAAATGATTGAGAAAATAACTTTCAACATTCTTTCTCCTAAAGTTTTTTTATTCTGTCTTTAGCAATTTCTGCCGTTTTTTTCCCTGGATAATTTTCTATAATATTTTGATAAAAAACCCTTGCCTGTTGTTTCTCTCCTGTTTTATCTAGAGAAATTGCCGTATGTAAAAGCAGTGTATCAATATAACTTGCTTTATCATAAAGTCCGGCACTCTTTTTAAAATAAAAGATAGCATCTTCATACTGCTTTGTATAGTAAGCTATCTCTCCTAGGTAATAATTTGATGCTGCAGGTTTATAGCCTTTGGTATCGGTAATACTAAATCGCTTTTTTGCTTCACTGTAACGGTGTTTTACAAAGTGCCGTACCCCTTCACTGTAAAGTGTCGCATTACTTTTCCCACTTAGTGTACTATCATCTGTTTTTGTAGTCGTTTTCTTGACTTTTATTTTAGATGGTGTTTTCTGTTTACCTAAGATACGTGCCAGTTCATCTTTGCTCACATAGTTCGCATTAATCTCATCTATCATTCCTGCAAGCTTTTGCAAAAGAGCATCACCGCTACCTGTAGTTTCTGTTGTTTGCCCAGTATTTGCCGAACGAAGTTCATTCATAGAAGCACTCAAGCCTTCAATGATAGTCGTCAGCCCATCTATGCGTTCTTGCTGTTCAAGTATTTTCTGACGCATAGCAGACATAGAGTTCAGTGGTGCACTTGGTTGTTGCACATTCATCGTCTCCTCTTCAGTCCCAAAGCCATACAAAGAAGACTCAGCATACATTGCAGTACTACTGAGTACTACAAATCCAACACAAGAGAAAATCGTTTTACGTAACATGGTCAACTTATCTTACTAAACGAAGGTCAACCCTTCTATTTCTGTCATAACAGCTGTCACTAGGTGTCTGGCATACCGGACTACTCTCACCAAAGCTCACCATAATCATCTTAGACGATGCAACACCTTGTGCTACAAGACTATCTTTCACCGCTTTTGCACGTTTCAATCCCAGCGCATAGTTGTACTCATCTGTACCAAATTCATCACAGTTACCTTCAAGCTTAATTTTAGCCCCTGCAGCTGTTGCTACCTGAATATTGGTCTGCATATTTGCTTCCATTTTTGGAGAGACACTATAGTTATCAAAAGCAAAATAGATAGATTTAAAACCATCACTACTACTATTGTAATTCCCATTGGTGTCTATACCACTTCCATTATTTCCATAGTTGTTTTCATTGATACTTACGGTATCTCCATTAATGGCATCCGTACCGGAAACATTGTTTTTACCATTAAGTTCTGGTGCATTTTGTGCACACCCAGAAAAGAGTAAAGCTGCTAGTGAAGTAATGATGAAGAGTTTATGTGTCATATGTAATCCTTATTTAAGATGTATTACCAATCAATTGATTGTATTTTGTTACCGCTATACGGGAAAAGCAAACTTTGGAAACTAGCTAAATTCGTATACCCTACTGATGTACGATTACCTTGTTGTTTCAAGAACAATACCACCGCACCGTCACGTGAAAAACGAGGGAATTGATTGCTACCTGTTGTTGTAATAGGTCTGGTACTTCCACTGCTAGCCGATGCAAGATATACATTGAAAGTATTGGCACCAAATGCACGGTTACTCTCTCTACTTGCATAGACTATTTTATCTCCATTGGCATCACATGCATTGTTGTTACGCCCATGATACACAACTTGTGAAGTGGCTGCAGAACGTATAGATTTTTTAAAAACATTCGCATATCCTAAACGGTTAGAAACAAACAATATAGTTTGTTCATTGTCTACATAACGTCCATTCACATCAATACCGTTAAATTTTGTTACCCTTGTTTTAGAGTGAGATGCCAAATTAAGTTCATAAATATCAGCCTGTCCATTAGGTGCCATAGTAAGTAAAAGCTTAGAACCGTCTTTACTTACATCTGAACACACCAACATCCCTTCAGAACTAATAATCTTACTTTTTGCACCCGTATAGATATCTAACTTATAGAGTGTCGGTAACAGACCATTGTATGACGTATAATACAAACTACGCTGTTTTGCATTCGCCCATTTAGGAAAAAGGTTTAATCCTCCTCTAACGATGGTTTTTCTATAGTTAAATGTATAGTCTGCCAAACGTATTTCACTCAGACCTGGTTTTGAATAGGTTGCATAGACTACATAACGGTTGATCCATGAGATATCTGGATATTTTAATACCTTGTTAATATCACTTATTGCTTTATGAAGTAAAAAAGGCACTTTTGCAGTACCCGCAATAGCGTAACTTTTTTTGAAAATCTGTGTACCATTTGAGGCTCTTAAAAGACGAACCAGTAGTTTAGTGCCATTGGTTTTATTGAGTGTATATTTTAAGATATATTCACTATTTTTAAGTGCAGGCAAGACAAAACTACTTGTGATGTCTCCTACATTATGTGTTTTATTGGCTAAAAAATGTCCCGATATCTTTAAGTCAGAAAGTAAGATGTTAAACATACGTTCATCAGGTACAGCCGAACCATCCACCAACGCAATACGTGCTCTTTGTTCCACATCTTTTTCTATCTTCAACGTTGCATCTACAGCAAATAATGTCCCACTTAATATACTTAATGAGACTAAAATAAATAATACATTTCGCACTCTTTTTCCTTCATATTTTGGACGTTTATACAGTATTGTATCAAGGCAGTCTTGAAGTATTCATTAATTAATATCAAAATACACTGTCAAAAACTTTACTACACAAACTTTATCCATATCATACACTATAATAGTGAACGAAGTCTGAAGAGTATATAGTAAAAAAACTAACATAAAAAAATACACAGTAGTATTTTGAAAAGATTATATTTACAATTATTCTGTAGCAACAAACTCTACATCTAGTGTATAGGCTCTATTGCCGTTATGTGGTCCAAAACCCATGCGTTGAAGCTGTTTCAAATACGCAATCAGTCCTATATTAAAGTCTTCATTGGATGAAGCTGTCGTTACTTTAAATACAAATCTCCCACTAGGCTCTACTTTAAACCATACCTTTGCCATCTCTCCAGCATAATCACTTTGTGCAGGCCAACCTTTAAGTTTCTCTTCTATCAGTGCAAAGTAGGCATTTTCTATCCCTCTGTCACTCTTTTTTTGTATCTTAAGAGATGAAGAGACCAAATCACTTGCACTTGCCTTATTAGAGACTTTTATAAGATTATTTTGTTTTGGTTTTATAGGTTGATCTGTGACCTTTATAGGATTTTTCTTTTTAGGTTTTTTAGATGAACTGACATTGGCAAACAGATCTTTAGGTTTATTTACTTTTTTAGGTGGAGCTTTTTTTACAACTTTTTTAGGTTTTTCCTTTTTCTTCACTTTTTTAACAATTTTTTCTTTGATGACTTTTTTACGGGTATCTTTCTGTTTTTTAACCGTCTCTTTTGTTTTTGCTTTAGGTTTTTCAACAGGTTTCTTTTTATGTGCTGTTTTCTTCTTTGTAGGCTGTTTCTTTTTTGTTTTTGCTTTATTCTTTGGTGCAGCCATCGTTACACGTATACGATCTTCATTTTTTTTTACATAATGTATCGATTTTTGTTCGTCACGTGAATTAAAATAAAAAAGAAGCATTCCTATCACAAAAACATACATACCTACAGCAGCCACACCAGATATAAAAGTAGAAGATTTTTTATTCATAACGTAATGAGAGAGACCTGTTCAAAACCAGCAGCCTTTACACTCTTTAGAATATAAATCACATTTTTATACTGTAAATTTTCATCTGCACGAATGTAAACATCTGAAGTTTTATCATATTTGACAGATTGATTTACAAAATCATCTGCAAATGTGTCCATTTCGTAGACATCTTTACCCAAATATATCTTTTTATTTTTATCCATACGAATGGTAAGTGTTTTAGGCTTGGTTACGCTAACTGTTTTTGAACCCTGAGGTAAAGTAATTTGTTCCTGAAAAGTAATCGTAGGTGCAGTAACCATTAAAATAGCCATCAAAACAAGCATCACATCTACCAGTGGTGTAATGTTTAGGTCTGGACTATCATCCCAAGAAAACATTTAATCCTCATTGACCTGAGAAAGTATAACTTCTGACTGAGAAGAGAGCAATGAAGAAAGTTCATAGGCTTTACGTTTTAAGATAAGGTGAAAAGTATACGCAAAGATAGCCACAGCAATCCCTGCTGCAGTTGCTATGAGGGCTTCAGAGATAGCAGGCGCAACAACAGAGAGTGAAGCACTTGACTGTCCTCCAAGCTTAGTAAAAGTCTCAAGTATACCTATAACTGTACCAAAAAGACCAATAAAAGGAGACGTTGAAGCAATGATAGAGAGCCATGTTAACCCTTTGGTTGAAACACGGATAGCATCAGAAGATGCAGCTTCCAGAATGGCTTTGTTTGGGGTATGTACACGAGACAGATAAGTAAAAATAAGTGAGTTTTCTGCCACTGATTTTGACTGACCTGTATAGAGTGCTTTAAGTGATTTTGCTTCTGCAGATATGCGAGAAGTCAATATGTAGAATCTATCTAAAAATATCCAGAAGGTTGCAACAAAATACATAGATAGCAAAAGCAATACAAAAATAGTTATTGCACTGCTTTGACTGAAATAATTAGTTAAGGCACTCAAGTTAGAGAGACTTTCCAATTTGTTCAACTTTACTAACTGCTGAAGCAATAGCCGCTGCAGAAGATTCAGTTTTTTTCAATAATTCTTTTGCTTCTTCTAGTGCTTTAGCAAGATCACTATCATCACCAGAAAGAGCAACTGCACCATCTACAATACATGTTGTTTTCTCTTCATCAACTTTTACATATCCAGAGTTAATAGCCACTGCTAGTTCATCTCCGTCTGCTTTATCGATAACGATAACACCAGTATCAAGTAATGATACCAAAGTTGCATGGTTGGCTAAAACACCAAACTCACCTTCAGACCCTGGTAGTGTTACTTGTTTTACTTTATCATCAAAAATCACACCATTAGGCGTGACAATTTCTAGTTTCATTAGTTCCATAAATATCCTTTAAGATGAGAACTAAGATTACTTAGCATTAATCTTATCGTTCTTAGCAATCGCTTCAGCCATATTTCCTACCATGTAGAATGCAGCTTCGTTCATGTCATCGTATTTACCTTCGAGAAGACCTTTAAATCCTTCGATTGTATCTTCAAGTGTAACATATACACCAGGGCTTCCAGTAAATACTTCAGCAACGTGGAATGGCTGAGAAAGGTATTTTTCAATCTTTCTTGCTCTTTCAACAACAAGTTTGTCATCTTCTGAAAGCTCATCCATACCAAGAATCGCAATGATATCTTGAAGGTCTTTATACTTTTGAAGAATTTGCTGTACACCAGTTGCAATACCATAGTGCTCATCACCAACAATTTGTGGATCAAGCATTCTAGATGTTGAATCAAGTGGATCAACCGCAGGGTAGATACCTTTTTCAGCAATAGATCTGTTAAGTACTGTTGTTGCATCTAAGTGAGCAAATACAGAAGCTGGCGCTGGATCTGTCAAGTCATCCGCAGGAACATATACAGCTTGTACAGATGTAATTGAACCTTTAGTGGTTGATGTAATACGCTCTTGAAGTGCACCCATCTCTCTTGCAAGTGTTGGTTGGTAACCAACAGCTGAAGGGATACGTCCAAGAAGGGCAGACATTTCAGAACCTGATTGTGCAAATCTAAAGATGTTATCAATAAACATAAGAACATCTAGTCCCATTTCATCTCTAAAGTACTCAGCCATAGTAAGACCAGTAAGCGCGATACGGTTACGTGCTCCTGGAGGTTCAGACATTTGACCGTAGCATAGTGCAACTTTGTCAAGTACGTTTGATTCTTTCATTTCGTAGTAAAGGTCATTCCCTTCACGTGTTCTTTCACCAACACCTGCGAATACTGAGTATCCTGAGTGTTTCATAGCAACGTTGTTAATAAGTTCCATAATAATAACGGTTTTACCAACACCAGCACCACCAAATAGTCCAACTTTTCCACCTTTGTTGTATGGTGCAAGAAGGTCAACTACTTTGATACCTGTTTCAAAAACTTCTGTTTTTGTACTTTGCTCTTCGAATGGTGGAGGATCTCTATGGATTGACCAGTATTCTTTTGCATTTACTTCACCAGCATCATCGATAGCTTCACCGATAACGTTGAAGATACGTCCAAGCACTGCTTCACCAACTGGTACTTTAATAGACTCACCAGTTGCTTTAACCTCTTGACCTCTTACGAGACCTTCACTCATATCCATAGCAATGGTTCTTACTCTGTTGTCACCAAGTTGTGCTGCTACTTCTAAAACTAATCTATGTTCCTTACCATCAATTACAGTGATTGTTTCCAATGCTTCGTTGATTTCTGGTAGGTAGTCTGTAAAATCCACATCAATTACGGGACCTAAGACTTGTACTATTTTACCTGTCATTATAATTTGCTCCTATCTCTTATTTCATTGATTCCATACCACTGATAATCTCGATGAGTTCAGTAGTAATCGATTCTTGTCTTGCTTTGTTATACTTAACGTTTAACTCTTTGACCATCTCTTTAGCATTTTTAGTTGCTGCGTCCATTGCCTGCATACGTGCTGAGTGTTCAGCTGCAAGTGAATCAATGAGTGAGTAGTACATTGTGTACTCTACATAACGCTTCACCAATGCATCCAAAAGTGTGTCATCGTCATCTGGCTCTACTTCAAGTTCTGAAGTTGAAACAGTATTAAGTTCTAATTTAGATGTATCTACTGGTAAAACCTGATCTTCTCTAATTTCTTGAGTAATCATGTTTACATAACCATTGTGTACTAAAATAATCTTATCTGTTTCACCATTAACATATGATTCCGCCACTTCAGAGATAAACTCTGCAGCTTGTTTAAAGTCTGGTGCAGCAGAAAGTCCTATGATTTCATCATTCAATTCAACACCGTTGAACTTAAAGAAATCAATTCCTTTTCTACCTACAGCTCTAAGACGTACTTTCACATCTTTTGCTTGGTACTCTTCAATCAATTGACGTGCGCGCTTGATTGTTTGTGAGTTAAAACCACCACAAAGACCTTTGTCAGCAGTAATAAAAACAATATCTACTTTTTTAGGATTTTGAACATCCTTGAAGTAAACATTGTCTATACCGTCAGTATTTGACTGTTGCATTTTTTGTGCAATCTCATTTAAGAGTTCCGTCAATTTTGCTGCATAGACTCTAGATCTTTTAGCAAGCTCTTCTGTTCTTTTTAATTTAGCAGAAGAGACAAGCTTCATAGCGTTAGTGGTTTTCTGTGTATTCTTAACAGACCCTATCTTACGCTTTATCTCTTTTAAATTAGCCATTGTAAGCCTTTCTTATCCAGCAAATGAAGCTTTGAAATCTTCGATAGCTTTTCTTAATTCTGCATCTGTGTCATCAGAGATTTTTTTCTCATTTCTGATAGCATCAAGGATGTTTGCATATTTTGCTTCCATAAATGGCATAAGGTCTGCTTCGAACTTAACCACTGAAGATGCAGGAATATCATCAAGGTATCCTTGTGCACCAGCAAAGATGATTACAACTTGTTTCTCAACTGGAACAGGTGCATAAGGTCCTTGTTTAAGAACTTCAACCATTCTCTGTCCACGTTCTAGTTGACTTCTAGTATACTCATCAAGATCAGAGGCAAATTGTGCAAAAGCTTGAAGCTCTCTAAATGAAGCGAGGTCAAGTCTCAATGTACCAGAAACTTGTTTAACTGCTTTAATTTGTGCAGCACCACCAACACGTGAAACAGAAAGTCCCACGTTAATCGCTGGTCTAATACCTGAGTTAAAGAGGTCAGTTTCAAGGAAAATTTGACCATCAGTAATTGAGATAACATTTGTTGGGATATATGCTGCAACATCACCTGCTTGTGTTTCAATGATTGGGAATGCAGTAATAGAACCGGCACCTAAAGCATCAGAAAGCTTTGCAGCTCTCTCAAGTAGTCTTGAGTGTAGGTAGAAAACATCCCCTGGGTATGCTTCACGACCCGGAGGTCTTCTCAAGATGAGTGACATCTCTCTATATGCAACTGCGTGCTTAGAAAGGTCATCATAGAAGATAACTGCATGTCTACCATTATCTCTAAAGTACTCAGCCATAGTTACACCTGCATAAGGAGCAAGGAACTGTAACGCTGAAGACTCAGCAGCACCAGCAGTTACGATGATTGTGTAATCCATTGCACCATGCTCTTCAAGTTTTTTCACTGTTGCAGCTACTGTTGATTGCTTTTGACCAATCGCAACGTAGATACATACAACATCTTGACCTTTTTGGTTAATAATTGTATCGATAGCCAAAGTTGTTTTACCAGTTTGTCTATCACCAATGATAAGCTCTCTTTGCCCTCTACCAACCGGTACAAGTGCATCAATTGCTTTGATACCTGTTTGAAGTGGTTCATGTACTGATTTTCTAGCCATGATTCCAGGTGCTTTTTCTTCGATAAATCTTTGCTCTGCAGCCTCGATTGTACCTTTACCATCTACAGGTTCACCAAGTGCATTTACCACTCTACCCATCAATGCATCACCTACTGGTGTTTTAAGAAGATCACCTGCTCTTTTTACGCTCATACCTTCTTTAATCCCTGCACTAGAACCGAGAACAACAACACCAACGTTTGCTTCTTCAAGGTTTAACACAAGACCTTTTGCACCATTATCGAACTCTACAACTTCTCCAGCCATAACATTGTTAAGACCATATACTGTTGTAATACCATCCGCGATACCTACTACTTTTCCTATTTCATTGATGTCAACATCAATTTCAAAGTTTTCAATTCTTTCTTTGATAATCGAAGAGATTTCATCTGCTTGCAATTTGTTTGCCACTACTACTCCTTTACTTTAGATAACTATAGTGATTTCTTAATGAAATCAATTAATTGTTCTTTAACTCTCTGCTTAGAGAAGTTTACCTCTATACCCAAATCATCCACTGATACACGTAATCCTTCAAGATCCGTCTTTTCCTGTGTCAATTTAATCGTTGAACCTGTGTACTTCTTAAGTGTCTTCTCAAGATCAGCCAATGCTTTTGCATCGAGTGTAGATGTACTTTTTACTACACCTTCATATTCGTTAGAAATACGTTGTTGATCTGCATTAAGTACTTTAGCAATAGCTGGAATCAAATCCAATCTACTGTTTTCACCTAAAATCTTAATAAGATTCACCAGTGAAACATCTGCATCTTTACCAAGCGTAGAAAGAATCATTTCTGTTTTCTTTTCACTTGCTATGATTGGAGATGTTAATGCTGACTTTACTTCAACACTGCTTGTTACTTCAGCAAGTACGTTCAGTACTTTTAAAATAGCTGGCAAGTCTTTTGTTACTGATGAGAGTGCTTTTGCATATCTTTTAGCGATTAATTCTTCCATCTATGCCACCTTCTTAGAAATAATGTCAACAACTTTAGTTTCGTCCAGGGTAATATCATCAGTTGTAATATTCTCACTTAATACTTCATCAACAACTTCTCTTGCTGATTTACGTTCTTCAAAAGTCATTTTTTCTTCAAGTTGTTTTTCAAGAACTGATAACTCATTTTCATTAGCTATAGCGATTGTTTCAGCCAAAATAACTGCTTCTGCTTTCGCATCTAGAAGAATTTCTTCTGCTTTTTTTTCGCTTGCAGCTAAACGTGCTTGCGCTTCTTTTTTTTCATTTTTAGCTGCTTGAAGTTTCTCTTCTATCTCATTAAGCTGAGATGCGATACTTTCAGATCTTTGCTTAAAGAACTCTTTGATTGGATTAGCAACCAAATAGTAAAGTAATGCAGCAAAAATTGTGAAGTTAATCACTCTAGGCCAAAAGTCACTCTCTCTACCTGTTTGTATAAAGTAACGACTTGTTTCACTCTCTATATGACCACTTGCTACAAGAATAGCTGGTACTACAAGTAGAGACAATAGTATAATTTTTTTCATATTCTCATCCCTTCCTATAACTTGCTAAACTTAGCTTTGAGGCTCTCTTTGAAAAGAGGCATTTGTGAAAGAAGAGAATTTTTAAGGTTCTCTTTCTCAGAGTTAAGCTTTTCTAAAAACTTCCTATGCTCAGTATCTAGTTCATTTTGTTTGGTCTCAACTTTACTTGCAGCCAATGTTTTCTCATCATCGATTGCTTTCTGTCTGATAGACGCAGCTTCATTCTTAGCATTGCTAATAATTTCATCTGCCTTTGCATTGAGTTCGTCAGTGTTGCCACTAAGTCCTTTTGCTGCTTCCAAATCTTTTGCTATAGAGGCATCTCTGTCATCCATAAATTTCACCAATGGCTGAAATAGCATATTATTTAAAAGAACAAGTAGGGTTAGAAACAAAGCTAAGACGAACAACATCAATGGTAAATGTATGTCAAGCATTAAAACTCCTCATGTAATTTCGCGCTATTTTAGCATTATAGAGATGAGAGGTCGGTTAAAAATTAGTGTTTATTAAGGAATGTAAGAAAGTTTTTTAACTCTTCTTCATCACTAAAGGAGATTTCAATACTTTTTCCTTTGAGTTTATGGGTAAATGGGAGTAGTTCCTTCAAGCTTGCAGCATGTGTTTTTGTAAAATTTTCCACACTTTTTACCTGTAGGTTTTTAGTTGGATTTTCTTTATGGTTCTTCACCATATTTTCAGTCTCACGTACAGAAAGTTTCTGTCCGATAATACTGTCAATAAGTACCTTTTGTTTTTTATCATCAAGCCCAACCAATACTTTTGCATGACCTTGTGAAATTTTACCTTTTATCAGCTGTTCCTGTGCATATGACGTAAGAGAAAGAAGTCTCATAGTATTCGTGATTTGAGATCTACTTTTATGCACGATAGAAGAGAGTTCATCATGTGTAATTTCATGCACATCTATAAGTTCAGCATAAGAGTTTGCAAGCTCAATGGCATTGAGGTTTTCTCTTTGTATATTTTCAAGGAGTGCAAGTTCACGAAGCTTAACATCATCAATCCCTGCATCAGCGATAATCGCTTTTACTGTATCTATCTTGGCAAGTTTATGGGCACGTAGACGACGCTCACCTGCAATAAGAAGATAGCCCTCTTCTTTTTCTATCACAACAATAGGTTGCAGCAACCCATGTTCAGCAATAGACTCACTCAGCTCTTTAAGTGCTTGTTCATCAAAGTGTTTACGTGGTTGAAAAGGGTTAGGCGTAACACTTTCAACATCAATCTCTTCAACACGTGCACCTTGTGCTTCCAGTTCAAAACTATCGATGGTAGAAAGATCTTTTTCGTATGCTTCTTCTACTTCTGAGAGTATTGCTCCCAGTCCTCTTCCTAGTGCCATATGTTAACCTCTTGCTATAACAGTAGCCAAATCTCTGTATGCAACAGAACCTTTGGAACTTGATGCGTAGGTAGTTACAGGTTTACCAAAACTTGGACTCTCAGCAATTTTCACATTACGAGGTACCACAATACACTCTTTGGAATTCTTTTTCATATGAAAAAGCTTGTCTTTAAAGTGATGAGACAAGTCGGCCAAAACTTGCTTAGAAAGGTTGTTTTGTCCCGAGAACATTGTCGGTAAGAAACCTTTTATTTTCAGCTTCGGATTAATCGTTTTTTTCAATAGAGATACAGTGTTCAACAATTGTGCCAAACCTTCCAATGCAAAAAATTCACACTGAATAGGAATAATCACAGAATCAGATGCACTCAATGCGTTGATTGTAATAGGACCCAATGCCGGAGGTGAATCAATAATCACAAAATCAAACTTTTTAGAGACCTCTTTTAGTTTCTCTTTTAAAACTAATTCTCTATTTTTCTTTTTAGGATTGTAAAACTCTTTTTCTATCCCTACAAGACCGATATTTGAAGGAGCCAGCTTAAGATTTTTGATACTTGTTTCAAGAAGTACTTCAGAGAGTTTTTTTGTACCAATAAGCACATGGTAAATGTTAAACTCATAATCGCCTCTTGAGAACCCTAAACTTGTTGTTGCGTTAGACTGGGGATCGATATCTAAAAGAAGTACTTTTTTACCTTTTTCGGCTAAAGATGCTGCCAAGTTTACGGCTGTTGTTGTTTTCCCTACGCCACCTTTTTGGTTGGCTATACTAATTACCTCACTCATCGTAAACTATACACCTTTTTTCCTCCGATAATTAAAGAGCCATCATCGCACAACAGTGCGTCCCCTAGGCTCTTTTGATAGTTTTCAATATGAACTGAAAACCTTCTACTTAACTCAAATTCTATCTCATATTCACTAAAAACCTGCTTCCATTTTGGAAACTTTTCAAGTGCAAAAAGGTATTTATCAAGTAATATATTAGGTGAAATATCGCTCTGCAAGGCACTGTAGCCATTTTGAGATTTTTTCAAATTTATTCCGATTCCACATACCAAAGTATCATTTACTTTTTTCGTAATGGTTCCGCCTACTTTTTCATCATTTTTATAGAAGTCATTGGGCCACTTTAACCAAATATTTTCACCTAAATCCAATAATGTCTGTTTCATAATAAATGAGAAATAGATAGACGCTGAGGAGAGTAATAAATCTTCGGGTAAATCATCTAATTTTACGGCAAATGAAGCAAAAAAGTTTCCCTCTCCTCCTGACCATGCATTATCGCGACTACCAACCCCTGCCTTTTGTTCTAAGGCAAGCACTGCCACAGGTGGATTTAGTCTCTTTTTTTGAAGGGCTTCAACAAGATATGTTTGCGTAGAAGGCAAAGTATCAAAATAGTGTATGTCCAATTTTAATTCCTCTCCCTACACAATATGCCTTCGCAGACATAGCTTTTTTAGAGGCTGGCTGTAATGTGCCAATCTTTAATGCCCCTCTGTCACATCCCACAACAATGCTTTCATCTTCAAAGGCAAGCAATTCAGAAGCTTTGTGGTTTTTTTGAGTTTCAATCAAAGCTATCTCATCAAGTTTTGTACCATTATTGGTAAATATCCCCGGCCATCCTTCAAATGCTCTATATTTATTATAAATACTCTGAGCATCGTCAAAATCAATCTGTCCATCAGATTTTTTAATCTTTTTACAAAGTGTTGCCTGAGATTCATCTTGCTTGAGCGGTATGAGCTTTTCAAAGTTGCGTACGGTACTTAAAGTAAGTTTACATGCATCTTCCGTCAATTGTTGCATCAAAGCATGCAGTCTCATATCATCAGGGATAACAAACTCTATTTTTTCGAGTATATCACCCGTATCTAAGCCCTCTTCCATCAACATAGAAGTCACACCTGTTTTTTCATCACCATTGAGTAGCGACTGTTGTACAGGAGATGCACCTCTATATTGTGGTAAAAGCGACGCATGCAGGTTGATACAGGGTGCAATATCTAGTATATTTTTAGGTAATATCTGCCCAAAAGCCGCCACGATGATAAAATCTGGTTTCTCTTTTTCTATAGCCTCAAAAATACCTTCTTCAGAGAGTCTACTTGGCTGTAATACTTTTATATCATATTCTTCTGCCAAAACCTTCACAGGTGGTGGGGTCAAAACCTTTTTACGTCCGACAGGACGATCAGGCTGTGTTAACACCAATGATACATCCATATCTTCAGCATTCACTAAAGCCTCTAATATCTCTTTTGCATAATGGGGTGTACCCATGTAAACTATTTTATTTTTCACCTATGCTACCTCAAATTTTCCTATTTCTATCTCTTCTAGCTCTTTTTGCTTTTTCATACTCACCTTATATATATCAAATTGATTTTGTAGATTGAGCCATAACTGTGGAGAAGTGCCAAAGTACTTCGCCAGTTTCAGTGCCATCTCTGTTGTGATGCCTCTTTTTTCATTGACCAATTCATTGATGGCACGAAAAGAGGTATGTAGTGCTTTTGCCAAGTAACTTTGTGTCATACCAAGTGGTTCTAGAAACTCTTCTTTGAGTATCTCCCCTGCATGTGTTGGTTGTCTGTTTAGTTCTATCATTCTAATCTCCTAGTGGTAGTCTGTAATTGTTACATCGTACGCATTGCCATTCTCATAAGCGAACACGATACGATACTGTTTGTTAATGCGGATAGAGTACTTACCTTTCAATGCACCTTCTAGTGCTTCCAATCTATTAGCAGGTGGTACACGTAAATCATCCAAAACATGGGCAGCATTTAGATAATCCAACTTTCTCAATGCCACTTTGTGGATCGTTGAAGGTATTTTTCTGCTTTTGGCTGTACTATAAGAGCGTTCACTCTCTTTATCTGCAAAACTTTTTATCATAGCACAGTATAACAGATAGTGTTATAGTATGTCAAGGAGTTTTATTAGTTCACATATATCTTGTATTTGAGATTTTTTCTAGCATGGTCTTGTAGGGTGGGTCTCACCCACCACGTAAGGAAACATGTGTAAGGTCACTATTTTGCCGTAAGGGCTAATGGCATAATGAAATTTATAAGCTATTATCCATTAGTTTAAATACCTAAAAAAGTGTATTTTCAACGTCTGACCCTAATTTTTGACCCTAATTTTAATTTTTAATTTTCTATGTAGCCAATCTTTCATAGTTAAATAATTAACTATGAAAAGCAACACTTAACTCTAAGAAAATTATTTTTGGCTATTTCACATAAAAATGAAATGTCTTGAAATAATAAACTTAACTATGAAAATAATATTTCTAAAAACTATCAGAAATCTTTTTGATAATTTTACTTACCTCTCCACCATCTTCGGTGCTTACTATAAATGAGATGTCATTATATGGTTTTGCACTATGATTCACAGTAAAGATATGCCAAATTGCTTCATACTTTATTGCACCAAAATATTCTTTATTATAGGACATAAACATAAAAGAATCATAATCCTCTAAAATATAAAGTTCATTATATTTTAGAGTTTTATCTTTATGTATATGATAGTAGTGCATATAATTCGAGATAGATTGTCCAATAATGGAGGGGATTTCAGTTTTCATCGTATAGGCTGTTCTTTTCTTGGTTGCATTAGAAATATGTTCAATTGCTTTAGTATCATTTATTGGTATGAGTTTAATCGGCGAACTTGACTTTTTATTATTGTTTTTTTGTGGTATATCTGAAGTTTGCTTATTGCCTTGCTCCTTTCTAAGTTTTTCTGCATACTCTCTTTGTTTTTTTAACCTCTCAACGGCTTTTTGTTTTTCAATAATACACTTATCTTTACAATCGAACGTTCTAACACTTTGCGGTATTAAATCCTTGCTGTTATACAATATGATTTTATAGTAGTCCTTTGAATTAAGGTGAGAAAATTGAAATGTTTTTTCTTTAGTTGTAAATCCTCCAACTTTACAAATTTTATCAATATCTGCTTCATTAAATACTTTCACTTCTATAATTGGGTATCCCAATTTTATTTTCTCTTCACTTACAGGATGAGTGTAAAGGACTTCAAAAAACAATCTTTTCTTTTCGTCTTCCTCATCATAAAGCAAACAGTCAGGTCTAACACCTGCGTAAGACTCTTCAACTTTTACTTTAGGATAGATATCTTTTAGGTTAAGAATATATTCACCTATATGTTCGCAAGTATCATGGAAACATCTTTGCCTTACTGCGATAGATAGAAAAAATTCTGTAGATTTTCTGTAGTGCTCCGCAAATAGTTCTTTAGTAATCCAATGTGCAGAACTTTCAGGATTACTGCAACCCTTTGTACCTTTTAGAGTATTGTGTCTAAAGTGTGCTTTGTTCTTTTCTCCTGCTGCTGCATATAGTTGCTCACCACACCCTAAACAAAAGAAGGCATCTTCCCTAACCATACCTCTGTAAGCTTTTACAATATTTCCGTTTGATAGTCTTGCATGAGTTGTATCCATAATATATCATGACATTTATACATTAACCTAATATAAATACACAAACCGTGAACTTATCACAAACTTTAAACTTTGGGGTCAAACTTTAAAACTTTGGGGTCAGGCGTTAAAAATGCACTTTTATTTTATTGTGATACAGGGTAACAATGATAACTCATTTTCACCAATTTTCCCAGTGTACAGCAGTGGTTAATGGGAGATATGGAAAACTACCCACTTCATCTTCTGGCAAAACAAGCACTTTCACTTTATGCAAATTCATGTCGTAGTGAGGCATTACGACCTACGCAACTTCATTGCTTTATTGAATTCAATAAAATCATCTATGTGAGTCTCTACTTTGAATCAGTATTGAAAAATGTTGTATAGCATCATTCATCCTTACCATCGACTTTGGGGTCACTTTGGGGTCAAGACTTTGGGGTCAGTCGTTGAAAATGCACTTTTATTTTATTGTGATACAGGGTAACAATGATAACTCATTTTCACTAATTTACCCGGTGTCCAGCAGTGGTTAGTGGGAGATATGGAAAACTATCCCCTTCATCTTCTGGTAAAACAAGCACTTTAACTTTGTGCAAATTCATGTCGTAGTGAGACACTACAACCTACGTAACTTCATTGCTTTGTCGAATTCAATAAAATCATCTATTGTAACTCTTTCAAAGCTTCCCCACTACTAAGCACAGGCACATCTCCAGAAGCAAAATTTGCATCATTTGTGATGATGTAGTCACATTTTTCTTTGCGTGCCATCACATACTGTATGGTATCTTCCAAGTCTTTGTATTTGTCGTTTTTTTCCATAAGTTCTATGGCTTCATCTACTTCTTTGTTTCCAAATTCAATAATAGAGATAAATCTACTTATTAATTTTATCTGCTGTAATGCTCCACTATTATTTAATTTTTTTCTCGTAATATAATATATAGTTGTTATCAAATCACAAGAGGTATAGAGTTTATACCTATCCATATTGTCAAACATACTATCCATAAATGCAATACTAGCTGCTGAAGATTTTCTACTGCTATCTGTTACATCAACAAATATATTGGCATCTATAAAAAGTCTAATCATATATCATCTCTATTGGCTTTAATTACTTGAATATCTGGAGTATTTGCGTTAATAATGCCAAACATCTTTTTAGCTTCTTGTGCCAACTCTTTACGTCTATTTTTATCTATATAGTCAGCTATAGCCTCTGCAACAATATGGCTTTTTTTCTTATGTGTCTCTTGTGCATAATTTTTTAACGTCTCCACGACATCTGACGGTAAAGAGTACAACTCTTTTTTATACTCTATTTTTGCAGTCATCTT
Source organism: Sulfurovum sp. (assembly GCA_026991605.1). Taxonomy (GTDB): domain Bacteria; phylum Campylobacterota; class Campylobacteria; order Campylobacterales; family Sulfurovaceae; genus Sulfurovum. The sequence goes on along the minus strand of JALXBG010000169.1, from coordinate 13,868 downwards.
GGCTCCTTTATATACTATTTATAATTTAGTATATACTTTATAGAGTAAAATGTCAAATTATTTTTTAAACAACGTTCCACCCACATGCTCACCTTCAACAAGAAAAGCCTTAACATCACTAAGTTCAAACCCTGAAGCTAGAAACATCTCTCTACCATGTTTCATAAGGAAATCTGCCGATTGCAGTTTAGTAACTATGCCACCTGTGGCAAATTCATTGTTAGGTGTATGCTCTGCTTCTAGTTCATCTTGTGAGATTTCAGAGACTACTGCACGACGTTTTGCATCACTGTATCGGTTGGGGTCTTTGTCATAAAAGGCATCAATGTCAGAAAGGATGATAAGCATCTTGGCATCAAAGTGATGTGCTACGTGTGCAGAGAGTCTGTCATTATCTCCAAAGACAAGCTCTTCTACACTCACGGTGTCATTTTCATTGATAATAGGCACAACATTGTTCTCTAACAATGTATCTATAGCTACTTTAGCATGTTTAATATGCTTACTAGAATCAAAAACGTCTGCACTCAGAAGTACTTGTGAACAAAGCAGTCCAAACTTGGCAAACTTCTCTTGATACATCTTTAGTAGAAGTGGCTGACCAATAGCAGCGAGCGCTTGTTTATTAGCTACACTACCTCTATCTAAAGGTAACAATGTATAGCCAGCTGCTACAGCACCAGAGCTTACAAGAATGACTTCATACTTATGGGCTTTGAGTTCAGCTATAAGTTGTACCAATGCCAACATACGAATATTGGCGACAGTACCATCTTGCGTAAGTACATGAGACCCAACTTTTATGACTAACCGTTGCATACTCACTCCTAAGCCTCGTTTTCTTCTTTTACACTCTTTATAAAATCACCCAGTGCATAACGTAACGCTTCTGTATTTATATGTGCGACAGAAGAGATAGGAAGTACAAAAAGTGGTTTTTCTTCAGGAAGTTTTACACCAAAGTCTTTTTCAAAACCATACGAGATATACTCCTCTTTTGCCTTATATTGACTAAGCGTTTTATTGGCTTCAAGGTCAACATCTTTTAAAAATGTTTCTGTTAAGGCATTGACTTCATCTACAGAAAGAGAATCTATCTTTGTAATGGCTATGGCATGTTTACGTGTAGCAAGAGTCTCAGAATAACGCGTGAGTTCAACAAGTAGTGTTTCATACTGATATTTCATCTCTCTATAGTTTGCTGCATCAATCATAAGCAGGAGTGTCTTCGTACGTTCAATGTGCTTTAAGAACTCTAAACCAAGCCCTCTACCATCACTTGCACCTTCGATGATACCAGGGATATCTGCCATCATGAATGAATCAAAATCACCCATATGCACCACACCTAGTTTTGGGGTAAGTGTTGTAAATTCATAGTTTGCTACCTGTGGTCTCGCATTTGAAAGTGTCGCAATAAGTGTTGACTTTCCAACATTAGGATAACCCACTAAACCAACATCAGCGATGAGCTTCATCTCAAGACGTATTTTTTTGGTAATCCCTGGGAGCCCAGGTTGTGCATAGGTTGGTCTTTGGTTAGAAGAAGATTTAAAGTGCATATTTCCAAGACCACCTTTACCCCCTTCTAAAAACAGTATTACCTCACCTTCTGTGAGAAGATCCATAAGCTCTTCACCTGTCTCCATATCTACCACTGTAGTACCCGGTGGTACAGTAATAACCATATCTTGACCTTTACGTCCATAACACTTACGTCCTTCACCAGGACGTCCATTTTCAGCTTTCATATGGACACGCCCACGAAGACCTGAAAGGGTATCTGTATTGTTATCTACTTTAAAGAATACAGCACCACCACGTCCACCATCGCCACCATCTGGGCCACCATTGGCCACAAATTTCTCTGTCCAGAAAGATATGGAACCGGCACCACCTTTTCCAGAACTAATCATCAGTTCTACACTATCTACAAACATCTATTAAACCTTTTTATCTATGAAAACTATTGCAAAAATAGCAATAGTAAATTAATTATGTGATTATATCTAAATTGAGGAAATTATTGCTATACTTTTCCAAGCAAAATATCTAAATAGAATTCTTTGAATTCAAATTCTTCTTGTATTTGTGGTTTTCAAGGTTCCTTATATAAAGATAAAGGTTGACAAATGATAAAAAGTAGCATAACATCATTACTTCTCTTAACTGGCACCCTTTTCCTGTTTTCAGGATGTAGTTCGTCAAAAGTACCGGAAAGTCAAGGTGGATATACACACAGTGGCATCTACTTTGGAAAAAACTTCAGTCCAAATTATCAGCAAGGTATAGTAGATGGATGTACTACTTCAAAAGGTAAATACAAAAAATCACATAGACTGTTTAATATAAATAATGACTATAATAAAGGATGGTTTTTAGGTCGTAAAAGATGTAGAAATCTTCTAAGATTAGATGAGAATGGGGATTTAATATTATAAGAAGCCAAAAAGCTTCTTATAAAGATAGAGAGATTATGCAGGTACTACGGAAACTTTTTTCTGAGTAGCACTTCTGTTATCAAACTTCACTACACCTTCAACAAGTGCAAATATAGTATGGTCTTTACCCATCCCTACACCATTACCTGGGTGAACTTTAGTTCCTCTTTGTCTAATGATGATGTTACCAGGGATAACTGCCTCACCACCAAATTTTTTAACGCCTAAACGACGTCCAGCTGAATCACGGTTATTCTGAGTGGACCCTTGTCCTTTCTTGTGTGCCATATCATTCTCTCCTTATGCTATTTTAGTAATTCTTACTCTAGTGAAGTCTCTTCTGAAACCACGTTTAAGTTTTGAATCTTTTCTTCTTCTTTTCTTGTAGATGATAACTTTTTTATCTCTACCTTCATTGATCACTTCACCTTTAACTACTGCGCCTTCTACGAAAGGAGTACCTACAGTTAAGTCACCATTGTCTAGTGCTAGAACTTCTTTAAATTCTACAGCTGATTTTGGATCAAGACCCATGTTGTCAAAACAGATGATATCACCCTCTTGAACTTTGAATTGTTGACCACTTGCTTTAATGATTGCGTACATTGCAAACCCTTTGTTATTCGATGTTTTTTAAAAAGTTCGTGATTATACCCAAAACTATTTTAATCTAATTTTAAATACAACAACTATTATAACTTTTAGTCTAAAAAGTATAATCTGCTCCCGCAAGTGCTATACATTCTATCTCAACCAATGCATTTTTAGGTAAGGTTTTCACAGCTATCGTACTACGTGCCGGTTTATGTGCACAAAAGTAATGTGCGTACACATTATTGACTGTAGTAAAGTCATCCATATCTGCCAAATAAATAGTTGTTTTAATGACATCATTAAAGTGTGCACCTGCAGCTTCAAGTACATAAAAAAGGTTTTTCATCACTTGGTGTGTTTGATGTTCAACATCTCTTGTCTCCATAGTACCATCTGGCTTTAATGCAATCTGTCCGGAAGTATAGATAAATCCATTGGCTTCTATAGCCTGTGAATATGGTCCTATTGCTGCTGGTGCCTCTTTTGTTTCTATAAATTTCATGTTTTGTTCCCTTTAGTTTGTATTTCTTTCATAGAAGATATAAGATGTTGAGTAGTCTGAAAATTCAAAATAGACTTTTTTCTCTCCCTTATCTTTTTTACCATTAAAGTTTAAATCATCAATTCCATAACCATATCTATATGGTCTTGCTCCACCATCCGTTGTACCTTTTGCTGTTGATAATTTGTCAATCATTATAAATTTATGCACCAGTTTATCTCCCGCATAAATATCTAGCACCCCATTGGTTCCTGTCCAGTTTTGCAATGAACGACTCAAGCTGTTTTGTGTCTCTTGCGTACATGCAGTTAAAAATAACAGTGCACCACCTATTAAAAATAATTTTAATTTCATCTTTTACCCCTTTTTTATAATTTTATCAAGCTTAAGCTTTAGGCATACCAAACTTTTGGGTTATCAATTCACCTTCATCATTAAAATATAAATAATACAATTTATCTTTCTTCACAGATAAGCCTGCAAGGTATCTTAATGCCAAGTTCGCTTGCAATGAACCAATATGCATCACAATAGGTGCAGTAATACCACCGGGTTTATGATCTGAGATATTAAAGACTTGAAAGTTTGCCTCATCAAAGAAACAAACTTGTCCGTTGAACTCTTCGACTGAAGCATATACCCATGGGGTTTTTGTTGCTTTGGCATGTTTGTCTATCTCTCCACGCACAGGCAAATTATCGGTAGCATCAAGTATGAGGTCATAGCTGTTACCCATCTCTTTAAAATCTTCAAAACGCATATCAAAAGCTACGGCTTTAACAAAAGGGTTTTTTGACTCCACAAGTGCACATACTGCTTTGGCTTTGTTTTTGCCTTCATCGTTCAGTGTAAAGGCTATCTGTCTGTGAATATTATGAGAAGAGACCGTATCAAAGTCGACCATATGTATCTCACCTATACCTGAAGTTCCCAGTGCCATAGCAAGCGTACAGCCAAGTCCACCTGAACCGATAATAGCGATTTTCTTTTTCTCCAAACTCTGTTGTACGTTAGAACCCCATAGTTGTATCTGTCTGTTAAAGTATTCGCTTTGTGTCATTACGCTTGCTCCTCTCTTAATTTTAATTCTCTCTCAAATCCCCATGCTTTACGATGTTCTGTAACCTCAGCTTTGTCTATGACTTCTACCAGCATAGACTCTTTATCTTCAAGCATCATCTCTACTTCGCCCTCTGGGGAAACAAGCATCGTATCACCATAGAACTTCCACTTCACCTCATCATCACTATACTCACCCAGTCTATTGGCACGCAGTACGTAACATCCATGTAAAAAGGCTTTGGTTTTAATGATCTCTCTCCACCTGTTATGTGAGCCAAAGGTAGAAGCTGTAGGAAGTAAAACCAAATCTACTTTCTTTCGTGTCACCTGCTCCCAGAAAGGGTCAAAATGCAGCTCAAAACCAGCCATTACCATCACTTTAAAACCTTTGATAGTAAATGTCATTGCATCCTTCAAAGGTACTACTTTATTGGAAAAAAACTTCTTCTCATTCCAGTGTGTGTAAGGGAGTAAAATCTGTTGTTCATAATAACGCGTATTTTTAGGTGTAATCTTCACAATGGTTTTGTAATACCCATCTTTTTTAGTAATGATAATAGGTGCCACAAAAATAATATCATATTTAATAGAAAGATTTTTAAGTAGTTCAAGATGCTTAGTCGTTTGCGCCTTCACCATATTTGGCGCCATAGTTGCAAACTCTTTAAAAAAGTGGTTCAGCACATACTCACCAAGAAGCATCACATCTGCTCCACGTTCATGTGCTTTTTTTAGGTAAAACTCTAGTCTAGTGGCATTCATACCAAGTGTTGGTAACTGAAGTGCTGCAACAACTAGCTGTTTAGACATTAGTCACTCTCCACATTCTGATTGGCTTGTTCGATGATTGTTATCTTCGTTTTTGCCTCTTCTATCAGTGTTTGTGCTTCTTTAATGTTCTTTAAACCCTCTTCATAAAGCTTCACTGACTCTTCCAGTGTTATCTCAGGATCCATAAGCTTTTCAAGTAGCTCTTTTGAGTGTTCTAACTTCTCTTCAAATGTTGCCATTATATACTTCTCCTTACAATAGAGCAAAGCTCTACTGTAATTCCTCTCACTAAAGATTCACTCAATCGTTCATGTAATTTCATTGTAATACCTTTTTTATATGCGCTTCAAATTTATCTAACTCTACCAAAAAGGCATCATGCCCATAATCACTCTCTACTTCTAGGTACGTATGTTTCTGCCCATTACGTTCCATCATCTTAGCGATGTGTTCCATCTCCGAAGGGAAGAACAGATAGTCAGACGAAAAGCTTATGAGATGCACATTGGCTTTTATACGGCTAATCGCATCATGCAAAGAGTCATATCCACGGCTCAGGTTAAACGTATTAATCGCTTTGACTATATAGAGATAAGAGAGTGGGTCAAATACCCGTGAAAAGTTATTCGTATTGTACTCCATATATCGCTCTACTTCATAACGTCCAAAGAGTTCAAAAAGTCCATCATTGTTGACATAGTTACGCCCAAACTTCTCATCCATAGAATCAGGAGAAAGGTAAGAAATGTGCCCTGCGATGCGCCCAATGGCTAAGCCATCCAAGCCCTCTTCTTTAAAGTCATCTTTCTCATAGTTACCATGTTTAAAACGAGGGTCTCTGCGTATAGCTTCTACGGCTACCTTGTTAAAGGCTATCGTCCAAGGACGTGTCGCATACGTAGCAGCCAAAGAGATGATGTCATCTGCAAAGTTCGGGTAGTCTACAGCAAATTGAAGTGATTGCATACCACCCATGGAACCACCCACTACAGCCCGCACATGGTGAATGCCAAGATCAGAGAGTAGATGCATTTGCGCACGTATCATATCTTTGATGGTTACGACTGGGAATTTAAGACGGTAAGGGGCTTGGGTTGTATAGTTGTTGCTCATAGGTCCTGTACTACCAAAGCAAGAGCCTACAACATTTGTAGAGATGACAAAATACTTATTTGTATCTAAGGCTTTACCCTCACCGATGAGTCCATCCCACCAACCAGCTTTACGCTCACCCTCATAGACACCTGCAGCATGATGAGAACCAGAGAGTGCATGACAAACCAAAATCACATTAGACTTGTCCTCATTTAACTCACCATAAGTCTCATACGCTATCTCATAAGGCTCTAAAATACGCCCACTTTCAAGGTACAAAGGGGAGCTAAAATGGGCTGTTTTGGTTTCGATTTTCATAGACTGCTTTTGTGCTTAAATTTATTGATAATATTTTATCGTATTTGTGCTTTGTTTTGTAGGTCGGGGTGTCCTCTCCCCGACATGAAGTTGAAAATCATAATATATTTGCATGCAAAGTGATGTCGGAGAGAGGACACCCCGACCTACAATTTACCCCAATGCCTTCTTCAAATCCTCAATCAAATCTTGTGTATCTTCCAACCCAACAGAAAGACGTACAAGCCCACTAGGTACACCTGCATCTATTAGCTCTTGCGCAGAGAGTTGTTGGTGTGTAGTACTTGCTGGATGAGTAATGATAGACTTACTATCACCAATGTTAACTACCAGTGAGAAAATATCTGTACTATCGGCTATCTTTTGTGCAGTCTCTTTGTCTGCTACTTCAAATGAGAGTAGTCCTGAGTGTCCACCTTTGAAGTACTTTTGTCCTAACTCATAGTTAGCATCAGACTTCAGTCCGGGGTAGTTTACTTTTCCTACTTTTGGATGTGCTTCTAAAAACTCTGCTATAGCAAGTGCAGAACTTGAGTGCTGTTTCATCCGTAGTGGCAGTGTCTCTAAACCTTGTATGTTTAACCAAGAATTAAATGGTGCAGGTGTAGCACCCAAGTCGCGTAAGAGTGCCAGTCTTACTCTAAGTGTAAAGAGTGGCAACGGTAAATCACTATACACAAGACCATGGTAACTCTCATCTGGCGCATTAAAGTGTGCGTAACGTGGGTTACCTTTTATCTTCTCTACCAAGTCATGACGCTCTACAAGCATACCACCAAGAGCCGTTCCTTGTCCTATGGTGTATTTACTCGTACTATGTACAGTCAAGTCAACACCATGATCAAACGGCTTACAAAGTATGGGTGTACCCACAGTATTATCTACACATGTCAAGATGTTATGCCTGTTAGCAATAGCCACAATCGCATCAAAATCTGCTACATCAATGCTAGGATTTGTGATACTTTCAAAAATAATTATTTTTGTCTTATCATCTACCAATGCTTCTATCTCATTAGGATTACGTACATCAAAATAACGTGTCTCTATACCAAAACGTTTAATGGTATGCCCTGTAAGTGTAGTCGTCCCACCATACACCTGCTTTGCCACGATGATGTTATCTCCAGCCTCAGCCACATTTGCAATGGCATAAAAGATAGCCGCCATCCCAGAAGCAGTCCCTATGGCAGCTACCCCACCCTCAAGTGCGGCAAAACGTTTTTCAAAAACATCTGTCGTTGGGTTCATAAGTCGAGTGTAAATATTCCCTAGCTCTTTGAGTGCGAACAAATTCGCTGCATGTTCTGTATCTCTAAATTCATACGCTGTCGTTTGATAAATAGGTACAGCCATAGTCCCCATAGCATCTTTTTCATATCCTGCATGGATAGCTAGTGTTTGTTCGTGCATTGTTTTTCCTTTTTATTTTAAATATCTTTGTATATCTAATGCCCCATGAAATACACCCAATACAGATACGCTATTTTTATCTTTAATCAAATAAGCAATCCTGTAATGTCCATAAAGCAATATACGTATTTCCAAATCATCCTCATTGGGATATACATATCCTATTTGAGGAAATGTAGCTAATATTTGTACTTTATTGTATATCTCTTTTGTAATCTTTTTGGCAATGCGTTTGTTATCTTGAGCAATATAATCATGTATATCTTTAAGCCAAAACTTGGCTTCTTCTGTCCACTCAATCTTTACCATTGAGCTATTTCGTTTTCCATCTCTTTATTTGAAATCACTTTACCAGTATCCACATCATTTAGCCCTCGCTGTATCATCGTATCAAAGGCTAACTCTCTCACTATCTCTTCATATGTTGAATCTTCAGGTAAAGCATCTATAATTTTCTTGGCTTCTTCTTTAGGTGCAGTCATAGAACATCCTTATATTTGTATTGAAAATATTATAACATAATTTGATTATTGGGTTATGCAGACATTTATGATTTTTTCAAGAAGCATTGTAGGGTGCTGTTGCTACAGCACCTTTGACTAGTATCATAGCTCCAGCTGTGATACTTTATATCAGTATATAAATTTGTTATGATATTGATTACAGATAGAGGTTCAACAACAGGAGCTGTTGAACGAGGGAAAATACTATTTTTTATCTTTGTATATAGAAGGTAATATATAAATTAAAATTCCTGATATAGCACCAATGATAGATAATGGTACAAAAGACTCACTAATTCGTGAAATAATATTACCATTAAAATTAAACCCAGCAAATTCAAAAGTGAATAAGTACAACATACTCACTATAAATAAGAAAAGAGCTTTTTCAGAGAAGAACTTTTTATAAATTAACTCTGATAATATAGCAAAAATCACAAGTGTAGGTAACAAATATAAAATACCTTTCCACATTCTTTTAATCATATACATAAGACTAAAATCTACATCAAACATAGGCATAGCAACAAATACTTGAAAATAGAATTCATATAAAAACATTGGTAACAATATAAGTAATATAAAGCGTATTAATGATAAATTAAAAACTTTAATTATCGCAATACCCACCAGTAAACTAATTAAATTAACAATCATAACTATTACCCGTGATAATTAGGAGATTCCTTTGTAATAGTCACATCATGCACATGACTCTCTTTAAGTCCAGCAGAGGTAATCTCTACAAATTCTGCTTTTCCCCAAAATACTTTGATGCTTTCTGAACCACAGTAACCCATAGATGAACGAAGTCCACCTATCATTTGGTGTACTACATCTGCTATTTTACCACGGTAAGGTACACGACCTTCTATTCCTTCTGGTACAAGTTTATCTGCTGCTGTTCCTTCTTGGAAGTAACGGTCTGTACTTCCCTTAGTCATCGCACCGATACTTCCCATACCTCTGTACTCTTTGAACTGTCTACCATTAAAGAGTATCATCTCACCTGGTGCTTCGTATGTTCCTGCAAGAGCTGAACCAAGCATAACACAGCTACCGCCCACAGCAAGCGCCTTAGCCACATCACCAGAGTATTTTATACCACCATCAGCGATAACAGGAACACCTGCTTTATTCGCTACTTGTGCCACTTCATCGATAGCTGAAATCTGAGGTACACCCACACCTGCAACGATACGAGTCGTACAGATAGACCCAGGCCCGATACCAACTTTCACACCATCTGCCCCTGCGTCTATAAGGTCTTGAGCAGCTGCTGCAGTTGCAATATTACCTGCAATAACATCTACGTCAAGCTCTTTTTTGATGAGTTTTACTGTATCGATGATACCTTGAGAGTGCCCATGAGCTGAGTCAAGTACAATCACATCAACACCTGCTTCTACCAATGCAGTAGCACGGTCAAGTTGTCCGACACCAATAGCCGCAGCCACTCTTAGACGTCCATGCTCATCTTTGTTTGCATTAGGGTGTTTCTCTTTTTTCTCAATGTCTTTAATGGTAATAAGTCCCATAAGTTTATCATTATCATTAACGATAGGAAGTTTTTCTATCTTGTGTTTTTGCATCTCTTTGGCTGCTTCTTCAAGTGTAGTACCCTCTTTACCAGTTACAAGTGGTGCAGCTGTCATTACTTCTGATACTTTTAGAGTCATATCAGAGATGAAACGCATATCGCGATTGGTAATAATACCGATAAGTGTCTGCTCTGCATCAACTACAGGAACACCAGAAATGTGATATTCAGCCATAAGTGCATCTGCTTCAGCCACAGTTGCATCTGCACCAATATAGATAGGGTCAATAATAATCCCTGAAGTAGATTTTTTCACTTTTGTCACTTGAAATGCTTGTGTAGCGATGTCCATATTTTTATGAATTACACCAATCCCACCAAGTCTAGCCATAGCGATAGCCGCTTTAAACTCAGTGACTGTATCCATCGCAGCAGAGACGATAGGGATGTTAAGGCTTACTCTTTTAGTTAGCATCGTTGTTACATTTACTTCTTTTGGAAGGACAGTTGAATGTTGTGGTACAAGTAGTACATCTTCAAATGTAAGTGCTCTTTTTTTAATGTTCATGTTTTAGTCCTTTGGGTTTATTTATTATAGTTTACAGCTTTTTCGAAGCTAGCAGCGCCATCAAAAAGTACTTTTTCGTTAAATGCCTTAGCAATAAGTTGGAGTCCAACCGGCATACCTTCATCATTTTTAGCCACAGGTACAGAGATACCAGGAAGTCCCGCAAGGTTTACACCAAGCGTATACATATCTGATTTGTACATCTCAAGTGGGTCTTCACTCTCACCTATCTTGGGTGCCACAGATGGTGCCACAGGAGACAAGATAAGGTCAGCCTCATCAAAGATAGCGTTAAACTCATCACGGATAAGGTGTCTTACTTTCTGTGCTTTTACATAGTATGCATCATAATACCCTGAAGAGAGTACAAAGTTACCAAGCATGATACGTCTTTTTACCTCTTCACCAAAACCTTCGCTTCTTGTGTTAAAGAAAAGCTCTTCTGTGCTCTTAGACTCAGCTCTTGTTCCATAACGTACACCATCATAACGTGCCAAGTTTGTCGCTGCTTCCGCAGTGGCAAGTACATAGTAGGTTGCGATGTCATACTTGGTGTTAGAAAGCTCTTTACGTACGATGGTATGTCCCGCAGCTTCCAGCTTAGCCACTGTCTCATTAAATGCTTTTTGGACATCTGCATCTGCAGCCTCTACATAGGAATCAATGACTGCGATAGTCAGTTTCACATCTGGGTTTAGGTTATTTGCAATATCTTCTATCTCAAAGTCCGCTGATGTTGAGTCTTTGTCATCATGCCCTTTGATAGCATCATAAAGTATTGCTGCATCTTCTACATTTTGAGCGATGGGGCCTATTTGGTCAAGGCTTGATGCATACGCACCCAAGCCAAAACGAGATACACGTCCATAGGTAGGCTTCATCCCTACCACACCACAGTATGCAGCAGGCTGACGAATAGATCCACCCGTATCTGACCCAAGCGCTGCGATGGCGATGCCACCAGCAACTGCCGCGGCAGATCCACCTGAACTTCCACCTGGTACTCTGTTGTCACCATGTGGATTTACAGTTGCACCATAACAAGAACTCTCCGTTGTCGAACCCATAGCAAACTCATCCATGTTCGCACGACCAAATGCCATCATGCCTTTAGACTTAAGGTTGGTAATGACTGTCGCTTCATAAGGAGCGATGTAGCCTTGAAGGATTTTCGATCCTGCTGTCACAGACCAGCCTTTGACTTGAATGTTGTCTTTAATGAGGATAGGCACACCTTCACCAGAACTTTCAAAGCCAACATAAGCGTTAAGACCAGACTCTTTTGCTTTAGCTTCAAGTTCAGCTCTTAACGTTGCCATCTCTTCATTAGATTTTGTTAATGCTTCTTTTAGTGTAATCACTTTTCATCCTCTACTTGATATCTAATTTCTTTTTATAATACGCCACTACAGCCAACCCAACACCTACCAATCCAAAAATGAAAACAATTGAACCAACAATCACTTCCATCTGTATAGGTTGAGTCATATCAAACATTATGCACCTACCACTTTGGCACAACGTTCACAGGCACAATCCTCTGAAGTCGAAGTAAATCTCCAACATCTAGGACACTTAGCTGCTGTTGCTTTGTGTACCGTAAATGTTTTACCTTCTACTTCAAATGAAGCCACTTGCTCACCCTCAGAACTTGCTTTCATAGCAGATACGACAAACCAGTCTTCTAAGTCTTTACTGTCACTAATAGCGAAGATACTCATATCTCCTGCTATCTCCACTTCAAGTGTAGACTTCATGAGTTTCTCTTTTTTGAGTTTATCAACCGCTTCTGAGAATTTTACTCTTGCTTCCAAAAGTACTGCATCATCAAAACTTGCCTCTACTTCTGGTACTTCTACATACACAAGGTCAAAGACATTTTCCATACCATCTTTAAAGAGTGCTGGAGCGTATTCGAGTATCTCATCTGCTGTGTAGGTAAGTACAGGAGCTACAAGCCCAAGCATTGCTTTAGAGATGTGAGCCATTGCAGACTGTGTTGCACGTCTAGTTGTATCGTTTTTGTCCTCACAGTAGAGTCTGTCTTTGGTGATGTCCATGTAGATTCCACTGAGTTCATTGGTGATAAAGTGATTAAGTGTTGCAAATCCACCTAAGAAATCATAGGCATCAAAACTTGCTTTCACGGAAGCAAATACTTCTCTAGCTTTGGTTAGTATCCATCTGTCTAGTTCACCATACGCATCTGCTTCTACATACACTTCCAAATCATCTACGTTTGCAAGTAAAAATCTAAAGGTATTACGTATCTTTCTGTACTGCTCTGCTGTTTGTTTGAGTATTCCATCAGAGATTTTCAAGTCTGTTTGGTAGTTACTAAGTGCTACCCATAAACGTAATATCTCAGAACCATACTGTTTGATGACCTTGTCTGGAGCAACCACGTTACCCTTAGACTTAGACATCTTCTCACCCTTCTCATCTACGGTAAAGCCGTGTGTGATGAGTGTTTTATATGGAGATATTTGGTTCACTGCTGAAGAGAGTAATAATGAAGACTGGAACCAACCTCTATGTTGGTCAGAACCTTCTATGTAAAGTGATGCTGGGTATTCACCTGCATCATAGTTACCGCTACTAAGCACTGAGTTCCATGTCGAACCAGAGTCAAACCATACATCCAAGATATCAGAGATTTTTTCTAAGTCATCTGGGTTATACTTACTACCTGCTGGCAATAACTCTGCATTGCTCATAGAATACCATGCATCTGCACCGTGCTCGTCAAAAAGTGCTGCGATGTGCTCTAACACATCTGCATCAAAGATAACTTCTTTCGTACTTTTGATTCTAAAGAATGCTATCGGCACACCCCATGAACGCTGACGAGAGATACACCAGTCAGGTCTACCCTCTATCATAGGCTTGAGTCTATTTTTAGAACTAGCTGGGTAGAAGTTTACATCTTCTATCGCATCCAGTGCTGACTTTCTAAGTGTATCGTTAGAACCCTTTGGCTTATCGTCAATAGAGATAAACCATTGGTTTGTTGCTCTATAGATAAGTGGCTTTTTCGTTCTCCAACAGTGTGGGTATGAGT
>JALXBG010000168.1 GCA_026991605.1 Sulfurovum sp. | reverse complement strand
GATAAAGCATTTGAACAGAAAGTAAAAGAGACATTTGGTATCTAAAAGGAGGTCATTATGAAAGGATTATTTCACCCTGTTGCTATTACATTGTATGTGGTACTGTTTATTATTTCATTGCCATTTATTCTTCCTGATAAGAGTACCAAAACCTATGCAGATGCACAATTAAGAGAAGCAGCACTCTCTCGTGATATGCTACCTGTGCCTAAAACCTATGAGGCATTACTGAAAGTTGTAGATACAGCAGAAAATCCACTGAGCCCAGAAAAGATAGCTTTAGGAAAAAAACTCTTTTTTGATACGCTACTTTCACAAGATAAAACGATTTCTTGTGCATCATGTCACTCCTTAGAAGAGGGAGGCGATGACAATCTTCCTACTGCCATAGGATATTTGGGACAAGCCAATCCTTTTCATTTGAATTCACCTACGGTACTTAATGCGGCTCTGGCAAAAGCACAGTTCTGGAATGGACGTGCTAAAGATGTAGAAGAACAAGCAGGTGGTCCTGTTCAAGCACCTTTTGAAATGCATATGACACCCAAAGAGGTAGAACAAAGGTTAAAATCTGCACCAAGTTATGTGACTACTTTTCATGAGGTATTTGCTATAGATATAACCTTTGAGAATGTGCGTAAAGCTATTGGGGCGTATGAACGCACACTTTTAACACGTGGTGCCTATGACGATTTTTTAGAAGGCGATAATGAAGCCATAAGTCCAGCAGCAAAACGCGGGTTGGCACTGTTCATTTCCAAAGGGTGTAAATGTTGTCATACTGGTATGAGTGTGGGTGGGCAGAGCATACAGAAGTTTCCATTGCGTTCTTATCTTTCTGAGTACATAGGGTTGTTGTTTTCTTCAGATATTGCTATTAAAGAGAGTCCTTTCCCTTTTGAAAATAAAGGAGGTTTTTTAGGACGTGACGATAATCTACGCTTTCGTGTACCTATTTTGCGTAATATCACAAAAACATCTCCTTATTTCCATAATGGTTCAGTAGAAAAACTTGAAGAAGCAGTGCGTATTATGAGTAAGTATCAAATAGGGGATGAGTTCAATAAAGAACAGATAGATGACATGGTGGCATTTTTGAAGACTTTGGATGGAGAATTAGTTAAATACTAATTCTCTTCTTAGCTAAGACAATAAATTTAGTGACACTTTTATCAGTAATACCAAGCTTTTTTGCAGCTTTAGGATTGACTAGATAGTACCCAAAATCTATCACTACAGTATCGCCTTTATGAAGTAGGTTTGTATATTTTACATGACGTATTTCATGCGCTTTGATGAGGGTGTTTTTCAGTTCACTATCTGCAAGCCACGGCATAGCAGGTTTCCCATCTTTCCCTATGACACGTATGAAATTTTTTCGCTTAAGAGATAGAGTCTTTCCTTCTCTTTCTATGCTGACACGGAGTTGATTCAGTCTCAGAGGTTGGGCAAAAAGCGTATGGTTGGCTTTGTTTTCTATGCGAATTTCAAAACCATCCGTAGTTTTCTGGAGTGAGAGTTTGATATGTTTAGCAAGTAGTGACGTATTGATAGTGTGAATTGAAATACCATGGAATGTATGGGTATGGGTATTTTTTAGATTTACAAAAGTACCTTTTACCTTTGGCATGTGGCAAGAGATGCATGTATCTTTATTGTCAAGAGAGTCCTCTTTCTTAATTTGCATATCACAAACAGAAAATCCTTTTCCATTTTGCTTATGATCATGGCATCCAAGACACATTCCTCCATCATAAAAATTTTCATTACTATAGTCTATATCATGATAAGGAGAACCTGATGTTTTCGTCATGAGACCAAAGAATGAATGTTTCTCTTTAAATGTGATTTTTTCACCTTTTCTTTTACTATCAGCCGAGAAGAAATACTTTTTCTTTTTTGTAAATTTATTTTTATTTATTTTTGTATGTTTTTCTATGCTTTCAATACTGTGGCAGGCTTGACATGAAATGGGTTCTGTCATTTGAATTCTATTTTTGGTAAGAGATGTTTCCCCTTTTATGAGCTTATGGTCTGAGGGAGTATGACATTTGGCACATTTATAGTTACCTTTTGCCTTAGCAGGGTGCTTGTCCCAAACAGCTTTATGTACAGGATCTTTAAAAATTGAAGCTTTGGCATGCATAGAATTTTGATATTCATTATAAATGATTGGATGACATCTTTTACAGGTAGTGTTTTCAAGTGTTGCATTACCCTGTGTACACATTAAGAAGAGAAAAAGAGAAAAGAATATTTTTTTCATATACAAACCTTTAGTTTAATGATTATAATTATGAATTATATTTAAAGAAGAGAAAACTTGACTTGATTTAAGTCAATATTATCCAATGATTAAAAATTAATCAGTTAGTTGATTATTAACTTGATACAAATCAAGTCTAATATTAAGGCAGTAGTATACTATATATGGATTTTAATTATAAGGAGAGGAAATGAATTTTTCAAATTCACTAGAGTTATTGGCATTTCATAATGTTGCGTATAGTATTTATGCATTTATGATTATCTCAATCATCGCATGGTTTGGCTATAACTTGACACGTAAAGAAAAAGCGAAATCCATTGTACGAATACCGTTTTATACCTATATTGGATTTTTAGTTGCTATGGGGGTAGGGCATCATATATTTACATATAACACAATTCCGTGGGTGTCACAAGATTTAACGAGGGACGAAATAAAACCTGATAAAAGTTATACCTTTGAGATAGCAAAACATAAGTGGGTAAATATGCCTCAACATGTGACTGTTCAATGTGGAGAGACAGTTGAATTCAATGTACAAAGTCGTGATCTTGTATATGGTTTTGGGCTTTTTAGGCAAGATGGGACTATGGCAATGCAGATGCAGGTAAACCCTGGTACTGATGTGAATGGTATTCTTGAATCAAATGATATTTTGTGGACGTTTCATCATAATGGTGTCTTTGATGTTATGTCAACAGAATATTCAGGACCAGATGCTTATGACAGAGAGACAGGTGAAGATTTGATGCTTGTGAAAAAATGGCTTGAAGTTGTTGGCTGTAAAGAAGATGGAGGTAAAAAATAATGGGCATAAT
>JALXBG010000167.1 GCA_026991605.1 Sulfurovum sp. | reverse complement strand
CTGTGAGACTTGTAAGGTCAATCGTCTGTGTACCACCTGCATCTGTAATACTCAAGTGTGTCCCATTAAAGTCTGTTGCTGTGATAAGCTCATTGGTACTGTCAGCATCCGCATCATTTACATTCAATGTAAGTGTTGAACCATCACTTAGTGCAATATTACCTGCAGTGTTATCTGTTGAGATATCTTGTATCTCATTGGTCGCATTGGTATCTTCATCTGATATTATATGGTTATCAAGGTTATTTTGTACTGCAGCAACTGCTGCTGAATTATCCAATCCTGAGAGATCTACACTATTTCCATTTTCAATACTTAATGTATTACCTATGAGTGTAATATTTTGATCATCACTTCCAACTGCTGTTAAAATAGTTGTAAAATCAACAGTTTTTGTACCACCATTTTCAAGAGTAAGTGTAAGAATATTAGTAGTATTATTTAAACTAAAATTTATAATATTTTGATTATCTGTATTATCTAAAAAGGGAGTTAAATCAACTGTACCACCATTTTCTAGGCTCAATATATTAGTTGTAGTATCTAAAGAAAGATTTTGGTCATCTGTCCCTGTTCCATCTTTTAAAATAGCTATATCAGCCCATGAGGCAGTACCATCGGCATTACCTACCATAACGGTATTATTAGCTTGATTACCATCTGTCATACGAATATGCCCATTTACTTCTAGCTTTTCATTTGGTGTAGTTGTTCCTATACCAACTTTACCATCAGACTGAGCACGCATTACTTCTGTAGCACCATCACCATCGATAGTAAAGTTACTATTGATGGGGAGTATCTGTTCAATATCACCTGCATATACAGTTTGCATCAGTAATAACATTGTAGTTGGCATAATTAACAAAATAGATTTTGAAGTAATCATAATTAATTCCTTTAGTACAAATAAAATAACTAAAAAAGGAAAATTAGGAAAAGGAAATAACATGGAATGATATTAACAATCTGGCAATCTTTGTATAAAGACCCATGACTTTCTGTCCCTATCTCACAATAAGTTTAGCTTTTTAATTCACAATTCCATTATACATCAAAAATGTCAAAAAAAGTCATTTCATATAATAGACTCTAAAATTTTTCCCGCCATGAGCACACTAAAAGTACCTAATGTATTCTCATAAGTGAATTGAGATTCATCTATCTTAAAGTGCTGTGTAACTGTGTATTGGAAAGGCTTTCCACCAAACTAAAGTCCCTTTATCACACTGTATAGATAACAACGAGATTTTCTAATGCTTTGTTATGCTGGAGTAAGTGATAAATGGGAGGGATGCTTTGAGTATTTGTTATTTTTATAGCTAATTGTAGCCAAAGTAAGTTTATGCAGATTATCTCTTGAAAAGAATCACAGAGATAATCTGAGTAGATAATTATTTTTCTGCGTAAAGTTCTTTTTCTCTAGTAATAAGAATATCACCAAGAAAGAAATATGCTTCTTTCCATGCATCCACAACATCATCTGTTGCTGCATCTCCAAGTACATCTTTGATGGCTTGAAGTAAAGATACCCCAACCATTGGGTAATGTTCTGGTTTTACATTGGTTCTTACATGACGTTGTGCCATACCTTCTACTGCACCACTAAGTGCATCTAAGTTGTCAATGTTTGCTGCATATGCAGCTATGGCACCTGCCAGTTTTTTATGCTGGTCTGTTGGTGCATCTCCGAAAAGTGCTCTTGTTTCTGGATAGTTTTCAAAAAGTATTTCATACATTTTTGTTGTGATAGCTTCTCCATGTTCAGCTATGACTGGCGCTGTAGCTTTACATATCTCTTGTATTTGTGGTGATAATCCCATCTTTTCTCCATAAGTAAAATTTAATAGGTGCAAAATTTTTGCTGGAAAGTATATCTATATTATGTTAATACTTTTATTGATGTGTATCAATAATTATTATTTATAAGTACATATGCTATAATTTTTAAAATTTTTTTGTAGAAAAGGCAATAAATGTTATTAAGATTATTTTTATCGAAAAATCAAAAATTAGTTAAAAAATGGAAAAAAGAGCACGAGGATATCGTAGTCTTAGCACATAAAGTGATTGGAGAATATTCTAAAAATAATCATGCTAATGCAAGAAAAGCACTTAAAGAGTTAAATAACATTACTGTGAATCATGTAATGAATGAAGATATCGAATTTTATAGACTTATGAAGGATCAAAAAAGAATCACGACTAAGAGTGAAGCAATGGTTCGTGAGTTTACTGATACTTTTAAAGGGACAAAAATGGCTTTGATGAACTTTTTAACAAAATATACACAAGATGATGTTGTGCTGGATGAAGAGTTCTTTACTGCGTTTAATAATCTTGTAGGCATTCTAGGTGAACGTATAGAGTTTGAAGAAAATAATCTATATAGCATACTTTATAATAAAGAATAGCTATTTGTTTAATTCTTCTTTATGAATATGGGAACTAGATTAAAATAAACTAGTTAGCCATCACTTCTAAAACCTTTCCCACCATCAATCCACCAAAGGTACCGAGTATGTATCCCATCATTGCCATAAGTACACCTATGGGGATGAGAGCTTTGGAGTAGGCTGAAGCTAGGATGGGAGCCGAAGCTACGCCT
This sequence comes from Sulfurovum sp., assembly GCA_026991605.1. Lineage (GTDB taxonomy): Bacteria > Campylobacterota > Campylobacteria > Campylobacterales > Sulfurovaceae > Sulfurovum. Next base: position 487 of record JALXBG010000167.1, on the reverse strand, counting down.
CCTATGTTGGCGAGTGATGCAACACCTAGGCTAAACAGATCAAGCTTGAAGAGTTTAGCGAAGATGACCATAATGACAATATGAATAGTGATAATGACAAACCCTGCAAAAATGTACAGTGGGGCTTCGGTAAGTTCAGCAAAGTTTGCACGGCTGGCGATGAGGGCAACTATAAGGTAGAGCATGATGTTAGCTAACTCTGAAGAGCCTGAGACTTTGGCTAGGGGTGTCATGGCAAAGAGTATGCCTGCAAGGGTAGCGAGTATGACGATCCATGTACTGTGTGTAAGAAAGTCAGTCGTAGGCAGAAATACTGCACCATACTGACAGAGGGCAGAGACGAAGAGGGCAGCACTAAGGAGAAGAAAGAGAGAGTCAAAACTTATAGGCTTTTTATTTTCTTCTTTGAGTGCAAGTCTCTCTCCCACTTCATCGATGACAGAGGTATCTGCTTTACTCCAAGCATTGAATTTTTTGGCAAAGGGTA
>JALXBG010000166.1:4545-34142 GCA_026991605.1 Sulfurovum sp. | reverse complement strand
CAGAGCAGATAGCCAAAATTCTTGCACTGGTAGAGAAATATACAGACTTTAATGTTGTCTGTGTGCCTCCAGCAGGAAATGCTATGGGAGTTTCGCTTATCTGTGACCTTGATGATGAAGCAACAGGTAGCAGTGTTGGATATAACGTCGAAGCTGACTTTATTTTGTCTGCATTAGGCAATGGTGATCTTGATATGCCAGCACTCAATCAGCAAGAGGGTACATTGACAACCAACGACAAACGTGTGGTACCGATGAATGTTGCACAACCTTATGGTGGCTATGTACTCAATGATATTGCCAATGCTTTGGGACTGGATGCTGAATATACCATAGAGTATACCAAGGCATTGCCTGTAGATAAAGGATTTGAGAGTGTAGAGTTTGATACGCTTCCAGATTATTTTGACACGATTGGTACAGAGCATAGAGGGTATCTTTTAGGCGAGCGTGAAGTATCTGTAGAGGTAACACTCGAAGAGGTGGCTGAATTTGATGGTTTTGATGGAGCAGTAGTTTATATCTGCAATCCAAAAGAGCAATTCTCAGCTTTTACAAACATATGTGAACCACTAAAAGTTGAGCCATTTTTACTTGGCTCTTCTCAATTTGCAACAGCCACAAAACTGAGTGATGGTGAAAATGTCTCTTTCGTTATTGATGGTGTGACGTTTAAACGTGTGTTTAAGATTGATACATCTATGAAAGGAACCATTGCACTTAACCCCACCTATGATATGGGATTAAGTACCCCTTTGGTATCCTCTTATAGGTTTAGTAAAGTAGAAATTATGCAAGAAAAAAAGAGAGGGAGATAGTATGAGTGAAGTACAAACGGTAGATAATATGATTTCTATCACTATTGACGGCACTGAATTTAAAGCAAAAGAGGGTGAATATATCCTTAATGCTGCTCGTGCCAACGATATTTTCATCCCCGCGATATGTTACCTGACAAGATGTTCGCCTACACTGGCATGTCGTATTTGTCTTGTAGAAGCAGATGGAAAACAAGTCTATGCATGTAACGCTAAAGTCAAAGAGGGTATGGAAATCACAGTAGATACGCCAAATATTCTTGAAGAGCGTCGTGCGATTATGGAAGTATATGATGTCAATCACCCACTACAGTGTGGTGTATGTGATAAGTCAGGAGAGTGTGAATTACAAAATTATACACTAGAACTTGGTGTAGATTCTCAAAGCTATATGATTCCAGATACTAAACGTGAAACGACAAATTGGTCATCAGTTTTGCATTATGATGCAGGACTTTGTATTGTCTGTGAAAGGTGTACGACTGTTTGTAAAGACATGATAGGTGACTCAGCGATTACTACTGTAAAACGTGGTGGAGCAGAGCTTGATAAGAGTTATAAAGACTCTATGCCTAAAGATGCCTACTCTATGTGGAACAAACTTCAAAAGTCTGTTATCGCACCTAGTAATGGTACAGGTGAGACAAACTGTTCTGACTGTGGTGAATGTGCAGCTGTATGTCCTGTAGGGGCTCTTGTTTCACGTGATTTTGTCTATACATCAAATGCATGGGATTTAAAAAGAGTACCAGCTGTTGCAGCACACTCATCTGATGGTGCACAGATTTACTATGAAGTAAAACCAACATCTATCGAAGACAGAACTGAGAAAATTTACAGAGTAACCAATGAGTGGAACTATGTATCACTTGATGGTTCTGCACGTTTTGCTTATGATTTTCAAAATACAACAGCTTCCAAAGATGAAGTAGCATTTGATAGCGCAGTTGAAGCATTGAAAAAAGCAGAGACGATTCGTTTTAACTCTATGATTACTAATGAAGAAGCATTGATGCTTCAAACTCTCAAAGAGAAAATGGGTGTAAAACTTTACAACCCTGAAGTGAAAGCCTTCCAAACTTTCCTCAATTATTATGAAGCAGCATCCGGAAACAGCCTTTGGACAACAGATACAGATACTATCATGAAAAATTCTGATTTTGTTATCGCTATTGGTTGTGCACTGAGAAATGATGCCCCAGCTATGAAATATGCATTTAACAATGTGCAAAAGCTCAATAAAGGTGCAGGGCTTTACTTCCACCCGGTAGGGGATACACTTATCCCTACATTTGGTAAGACTGTAGAGGTCTTTAATCATAAAGTTGGACTAGAAGAGGCAGCACTTTACTTGGTACTTGACTTGTTTGCAGATAAAGAAAAACTTCCTGAAGATGTAAAATCTTATATAGACAGCTTTAAAAAGTCTGAGACTAAGACGATTAAAGAGAAAGAAGTAAAAACTGTCAAAGAGATGGTACTTAACGAAGAGACTGGCGAAGAGGAAGAAGTATCTAAAAAAGTGACTGAGATGGTGGATAAAGAGATTACTGTTGTAACCAACGGTCTTGTAGACCTACTTGGTGGTGATGCTTCTAAATTTGATGCTGCATTTGAGAAAATGATGAAGAAAAAAGAGTCATTCTCTATGATGTTGGGTGAAGACCTTTATTACCATAACAAAGCAGAAAATATAGCAAAACTTGTAGCACTTGTAGAAGCGACATGTGACATTGATGTAGTGATGACACCTCCTAAGTCAAATGCATTGGGTGTAGCACTACTCTGTGAACTTGATGAGGCGCAAAGTGGTTACACTGTTGGATATAACGAAAATGGTGACTTCAAACTCTCTGCACTTGGTACAGGCGACTTAGATATGCCTGCAATGAACCAGCAGGAAGGGACACTAACAAGCATGAACAAACGTGTACTTCCTACCAATGCAGCGGTTGAATATAATGGTTATGAACTTAATGACCTTATGAAAGCACTCGTAGGTGCACCTGAACTTACTATCGATTGGACAGAGCAACTGCCAACAGATAGAGGATTTAAGGCGATTGCATTTGATGATTTACCAAATAGCTTTGAAAATGATGGTACAGATAACCGTGGATACAGACTTGAAACATCAAATGTAGAAACAGAACTTCCAGAAGTAGAAAAATGTGATGAAGATGCGGTACTTGACGGAGAGATTGCATACAGATGTAACCCGGCACGTCAGTTCAACGACTTTACAGACAAATCTCATGAGATTTTTGAAACATTCTCACTTTATGCAAGTACAGCCAAAGCAGAGAGTCTAGGTGATAAGGTTGAAGTTGTCTTTGACAATGGAAGTATTACTTTAGATGTCGTAGCCGATGAGAAAATCACAGGTGACATCGTAAAAGTGCCAGATTTTAAAGCTGCCGAAGGTGTTTATGATCTTTTTGGTGCGTCACGCTACAAAACAGTAACATTGAGAAAGGTGTAATATGACAACAACACTCACAGAACATATCGTAACAGATTTACCACAGGTAACCGCCGTCGGTGTCATTATCAAAGCAGTGATTATCTTGGCTGTGATTTCTGCCATCGCAGGTTTTGGTACCTATATAGAAAGAAAAGTACTGGCGTTTATGCAAAGACGTCTTGGACCGATGCACGTAGGACCATACGGTTTACTACAGATTGCAGCAGATGGTATCAAACTCTTTACAAAAGAGGATATTGTACCTCAAAATGCAAATGCATTCATTTTTAAAATTGCACCAGTGATTACAGCAGCAACAGCGTTTATTGCACTTTCTGCTGTACCTGTCTTCCCTGATTTTACGATTCCAGATTTTATTCCTTTACTTGGAGGTACATTTGTTCCTTCTATCGCATCTGATTTGAATATCGGTATTCTATTTGTACTTGGAATGATGGCAGCAGGACTTTACGGTCCACTTTTAGCTGGTATGTCACAAGCAAACAAATGGGGTATCATAGGAGCAGCAAGAACAGCGGTACAGTTCCTCTCTTATGAAGTAGTCACTGGGCTTTCTATCTTAGCACCTATAATGCTAGTCGGTTCACTGTCATTTGTTGATTTTAACAATTATCAAGCAGGTGGTATAGCAGATTGGCTTATTTGGAAACAGCCCGTTGCCTTTGTACTTTTCCTTATCGCAGGATTTGCAGAGACAAACAGAACACCGTTTGACCTTCTTGAACACGAAGCAGAGGTCGTATCAGGGTATGCGACTGAGTATTCAGGTATGAGATGGGGTATGTTCTTCATCGGTGAGTATGCCAATATGATTACAGTCTCAGTGATTGCATCGATTGTATTCTTAGGTGGATATGATGCAGCAGGAGCGCTTGGTTGGTTATTTATTATGGCTAAGATTGCATTCTTCTTCTTCTTGATGTTATGGGTAAGAGCAGCTTGGCCACACGTAAGACCAGATCAGTTGATGTGGCTGTGTTGGAAAGTATTAATGCCGTTAGCAGTTGTAAACATTGTGATTACAGCTATTGTGATGATGGTATAAGGAGTAGGTATGAGTTTAGAACAATTTAAAAACAGAAATGTAGGTGTACAATCTTACAAAACACTTGATGTAGGTACCACACCTGAAACGGGAATGGAAAAATTTACGCAAGTGGTTAAAAGATCAGTAAAAGGTGAACTTTTTGTAGGTCTATGGGTTGTCATGAAAAGAATGCTTCAAGCACTTTTCCAAAATGATATGCATACGGTGAAATATCCATTTGAAAAACTACCTATTTCACCAAGATATAGAGCCATTCATGAAATGCTTAGATTGCTTGAGTCTGGTCACTATAGATGTATTGGATGTGGTCTTTGTGAAAAGATTTGTATTTCCAACTGTATTGCTATGGAAACACGTTATGACGAAAATCAACGTAAAGAAGTGACTGAATATACTATTAATTTTGGACGTTGTATTTTCTGCGGTTATTGTGCAGAAGTGTGTCCAGAGCTAGCGATTGTACATGGTCCTCGTTATGAGAATGCATCAGAACAACGTGCAAGTTTCTCACTCTTTGAAGATATGTTAACACCTATTGACAAGTTAAACCTACAGCAAGAGTATGATGGATTTGGTGCAGTGTCTCCAAATGCTGACAACAATATTAAACAAACGCCATTAGCGTACTAGGGAGAAGTAGAATGTATGAAATCGTAGCCTTTTACCTATTTTCGGCTTTAACAATAGGACTGTTCTTGGTAACAGTAATGAGTAAAAATATACTCTATGCCATGACATCACTTGCTGCGGCAATGGTGCTCATTTCTGGATTCTTCTTCATGTTGGGAGCAGACTTCCTTGGTGTGGTTCAGCTCATCGTTTATGTGGGTGCTATTATGGCACTCTACTCATTTGCGATGATGTTCTTTGATGCAACAAGAGATATTAAAGAGAAAAATACAAGCAATGCCTTGGTGTTTTTATTAGGTGGATTAAGTGCATTAGTTTTAGTACTTATGTTCGCTGCACCTATAATGAGTGATAATTTAAATACAGCAAATATGCTTATAAATGGTATGTCGTATAGTGAATTTATTGATGGAAACATATCAAAATATGCACAGTATGCATTAGATAATGGTATACAAGCAAGCGTAGAAGGTATTGGTAATGCACAAAGTGTAGGAGTAATACTTTTTACCAAATATCTTGTGCCATTTGAAGTTGCAGCAGTCATGCTTTTGGTTGCCATGATAGCAGGGATTATCCTTGCGGGTAAAAAAATGGATAATTCACTTACCAAAGACGCGTCAATAGATGATGAAATTTTAGTAGTAAAGGATGAAAAATGATAGGTTTATCTCACTACCTTATAGTATCAGCGATAATCTTTTCAATAGGATTGGTCGGAGTACTTAGAAGAAGAAACCTTTTAATGCTTTTCTTCGCAACAGAAGTAATGCTCAATGCAGTCAATATTGCATTTGCAGCCATTTCACACTATTACAATGATTTAACAGGTCAAATGTTTGCCTTCTTTATCATCGCTATTGCAGCGTCAGAAGTAGCCGTTGGTCTTGGTATCTTGATTGTACTATTTAAAAAACATGGTTCTCTTGACTTAGATGACCTAGCAAGTATGAGAGGATAAGCATGGAAAATTTAGTATATATAGCACTTTTTGCACCATTTGTAAGTTCTCTCTTTGCAGCACTTTTTGGTATGACAGAGAGAAAAATATGGATAGGTGTCGTTGCCTCAATGTTATTGGCAACTTCATTGGTTGCTTCTATCACTTTGGCATATACCGTTTATACAACAGGAAATGCCATTCATGTAACGATGATGGACTGGATTAACGCAGGAGATTTGAATATACCATTTGGTTTTGTAGTAGATCAGGTATCTGTGACTATGATGACCGTGGTGACTTTAGTTTCTACAGTGGTACACATTTACGCGATAGGTTACATGGATCACGATAAGAGTTTCAATAGATTCTTCTCATACCTTTCTGCTTTTGTATTTTCGATGATGATTCTTGTGATGTCAGATAACTTTGCAGGTCTTTTCATTGGATGGGAAGGAGTAGGTGTGTGTTCATGGCTACTCATTGGTTTCTGGTATCACAAACCAGATGTGTCAAAAGAAGAAAACCCTTCTGTATCACCATCATGGGCAGCAAACGAAGCGTTCATTATGAACCGTATTGCTGACCTTGGTATGCTCGTAGGTATCTTTGTAATTTACTGGAACACTGGTTCACTTCAGTATGATGAAGTCTTTGCACAGTTACCATATTTGAGTGAGAGTGTGCTTACTATTGCAGCCATTACACTGTTTATTGGTGCGATGGGTAAATCTGCACAGTTCCCACTCCATACATGGCTTACAGATGCAATGGAAGGTCCTACACCAGTTTCTGCATTGATTCACGCAGCAACAATGGTAACAGCAGGGGTATTCCTAGTGATTAGAGCAAATCCTCTTTTTGCTGCTGTTCCTGATGTGAGTTTCTTTATCGCAAGTCTTGGTACATTTGTTGCATTCTATGCGGCGTCAATGGCATTGGTTGAACGTGATTTAAAACGTATCATTGCATACTCTACACTTTCACAGTTAGGATATATGTTTGCAGCAGCTGGACTTGGTGCATACTGGATAGCACTTTTCCACCTCGCAGCACACGCATTCTTTAAAGCACTCCTTTTCCTTGGTGCAGGTAATGTAATGCATGCAATGCATGATGAACTTGACATCTTTAAAATGGGTGATTTGAGAAAAAAGATGAAAGGGACATGGATTTACATGACTTTAGCATCTGTGGCATTGGCAGGTCTACCACCATTGGCAGGATTCTGGTCAAAAGATGCCATTATTGAAACAGCATTTAATGAACATACCTATTTCTTATGGATTATGTTGGTGATTACAGCTGGTATGACAGCATTCTACAGTTTTAGACAAATATTCTTGACCTTCCATGGTGAAGATCGTCATACAGCATTAGGTTTCCACCCACACGAAATGTATACGTTTGTACTTGTAGCGATGTCACCACTGGCTGTACTTGCAACAATTACAGGATGGTTCATGAAAGAGTATGAAGCATTTATTACAAAGCTTCTACCTCAGTATGAAATGTCTGAGCATACACATCATTTGGCAAGTTACTTAGGACTTATTGTTATCTTCTTCGCACTTTCTGGTATTGCGATTGCGTACTTAAAATATGCAAGAACAGGTGATAAAGCATGGAAACGTGATGAAAAAATAGAGAGCAGTTTCTTGTATAAACTTCTTAAAAATCAGTACTTTGTACCGAAATTTTATGAAGAGTTTATCACTAAACCATATATGATGGCTTCAGAAGTATTCTGGACAAAAGTTGACTTGAAAATAGTAGATGCTACGGTAGATAATATCGCGAAATTCTTCTACACTTCAGGTGATAAAACAAGAAGTATGCAAACAGGTAACCTCTCTAACTATCTAAATTGGATGGCTGTTGGTGGTGTTATGCTATTGGTAATCGCTGCAATCTCAGCGATGATAGGTTAAGGGGATAAAATGGATAATATTTTAAGTATATTGGTATTCTTCCCGGCAGTTGCAGGACTGCTTGGATTTGTAGTAGATAAAGAGAGTGCAAGAGCATACGGTATTACTGTAGCAGCGATTGAATTCTTACTCTCTTTATGGTTATGGTTTAGTTTTGATATGGGCAATGCAGGTATGCAATTTGTTGAGTTGATTCCTTTGATTCCTGATATGGGTATTTCGTACTACTTGGGTGTAGATGGTATTTCATTGTTTATTCTCATCATGACTACACTCATGACACTTATTGGTATGGCATCTATGGGTGAGACAAAAAACATTAAAAATATGATTGTTACACTTCTCTTTTTGGAGATGACAATGGTAGGTGTTTTTGTAGCACTTGATGCGATTATCTTTTATCTTTTCTGGGAGCTTTCTCTTGTACCGATGCTTTATATCATCGGTGCATGGGGTGGGCCACTTAGAATTTATGCATCGATTAAGTTTTTCCTCTATACCTTTACAGGATCACTGATTATGTTAGTGGGTATGTTATTTGTAGCATATATCTACCATAACCTTACAGGAGTATGGTCATTTGCAATTACTGATTGGTATGCATTGGTACTTCCGGTTGATTACCAACTATGGCTCTTTGCCGCATTCTTTGTTGGTTTTGCCATAAAAGTACCAATGTTCCCGTTCCATACTTGGATTCCGTATGCACACGGTCAGGCACCAACTATTGGTTCTGTTATTCTTGCGGCGGTTCTTTTAAAAATGGGTACCTATGGATTTGTTAGATTTTCACTTCCGATGTTCCCTGATGCATCGGTAATGGCTATTACGCCAATTGCTGTACTTGCTATCATCATGGTTATCTATACAGCGATGATTGCATACGCACAAAAAGATATGAAGCAAGTGATTGCATACTCTTCAGTATCACATATGGGTATTATTATGTTAGGTCTATTTGCTATGAATGCAGAAGGTCTTTCAGGTTCAGTATTTCAGATGTTATCTCACGGTATCGTCTCAGGTGCACTGTTTATGCTTGTTGGTATGATTTATGAAAGAAGACATACAAAACTACTTTCAGAGTTTGGTGGTTTAGCTGCAGTAATGCCTAAATTCGCTGTTATCTTTGGTGTAATGCTTATGGCTTCAGTAGGTCTACCATTGACTATTGGTTTTGTAGGTGAATTCTTGGTACTCCTTGGATTTTATCATGTATCTCCAGTTATTACAGTCTTGGCAGGTACCTCTATTATCCTTGGTGCTATCTATATGTTAAGAGTTATGAAACTTGTATTCTTTGGCCCATTGGATAATGAAGAAAATAAGAAGTTGAAAGATTTAAATGCCAGAGAGACTTGGTCTCTTATTCCATTAGTCGCAATAGTTATATGGTTAGGTGTGTATCCTAAACCTGTACTTCAGCCGATTGACAATAGTGTTAAATCACTGTTGGTTTTCATGGAAGGTAAAGCACGTACAGATGAGGCAAAAGATATGATAAAAACTGCAAAAACTAGCACTTCAATACAGGAGGCAAAATAATGTTAGAGCCTATTCACGTAAGTTTAGAAAGTCTAAACCTTATAACACTTGCCCCAATGCTTATTGCAATTGCTGGTGGTTTGATTATTCTTATCCTTGATTTAATCAATGGTAAGTTACACAAATCACTCTATGTTATGATGACTATTTTGATTCTTTTTATTGACTTTGGTGCGGTACTTGGACTCAATGTCAATGAACGTGGTTTCTTTGATGTCATGCTAATTGATGGTATTTCTATTATCTCTCAACTGATGATTATCGGTGGGTCTATGATATTTATTCCTTTGGCACTCACGTCTAAACGTTTCCATGAATATTCATACCCTGAGTTCTTTGCACTCTTTTTGTTTATGATTGCAGGATTCCAGTTTATGGTGGCAACAGATAACCTTATTCTTATCTTTGTAGGGATTGAGACGGCATCATTGGCACTCTATACTCTCATTGCACTCCATAACAGAAGTAACTCATATGAGGCAGCGGTGAAGTATTTTACTATGGGTGCACTTGCAGCTGCATTCTTTGCTATGGGTTCAGCCGTTGTTTACGCATTGACAGGTTCTATAGAGCTTTATAAAGTAGCTGAAGTGATGGCAACACGTCTCAATGAAACAGGACTTATGATTGCAATTTTTGGCTCATCTGTTCTTTTATTGGTAGCCTTTTCTTTTAAACTTTCATTATTCCCATTCCATACATGGGCACCAGATGTGTATGAAGGAGCTTCTGCACCACTTGCCGGATATATGTCTGTGATACCTAAAATTGCTGCATTTGTTGTGAGTATCAGACTTTTTGGTATGTATATTGACTTGGGTGTTGAATGGGTACGTATTGTTATTTTAGTGATGGCAGTACTAACTATGACACTTGCTAACATCATGGCACTTGTACAGAATGATGTAAAACGTATGCTTGCATACTCATCTATCTCTCATGCTGGTTTTATTATGGCAGCGCTTGCTCTTGATACAACAGAGGGTAACACGGCGATATTCCTGTACTACGCACTCTTTATGTTCACTAACTTGGGTGCATTTGCAATGTTATGGATCTCTCGTCATAAAAAGAGAAGATTTGATAAACGTTATGATCACCCGTATGAGAAGTTTGCAGGACTTGTACAAATTATGCCAATGGGTGCCGTGGTGATGGGTATATTTATGCTCTCACTTGCAGGTGTCCCACCATTCTCAGTATTTTGGGGTAAAATTTACGTAATGCAAGCAGCAGTTAATGCGGGCTATATCTGGTTGGCAATAGTCATGGCTCTGAACTCTGCGATAGCAGCGTACTACTACTTGAAGTTAGTGGTTTACATGTTCCTAAAAGACCCTGTAAAAGATGTAGATATTGTCTACTATAACATTTCTAAACCATTGATGGTGATTATTGGGTTTGCAACAGTAGCAACAGTTGCAGCTATCTTCTATGTACAGCCATTGGTTTCTTACTTGTACTATATGATTAGTGCGAGTGGGTATTAATCTTTAAATCTCTTGAAAAGGTACGGTTAATAACCGTACCTTTTCAAGAGTATCTCTTCTAACGCTTCAACACTTCCTCTAATTACATCTTCAAACTGAGAATTATTAAACGTTATTTGTCTTTTTGCAAGGCGTGCGGTATTGGTTGTGATTTTTTCAATAAGCATTTTTTTATCATACACCCCATCTAAATAGGCAAGTGTCTCTTTGATACCTATAGATTTCATACAGTTAGGTTGACGGCTGTATGTTTGCTCTAACATACATATCTCATCTATCAGTCCATCAGCGACCATCATTTGCGTCCGTAAGGCAATACGTTTACGTAACAATGCTCTATCCCATACAATTTGATAAATAGGCAGTGTTTCAGTGATAGTAGGCTTAGGAGGGTATTTTTTAAAATACTCAGTAGGTGTAAGCCCTGTTTCCAAATAGATATTGAGTGCTTTTTCAATGCGATAGCTGTCTTTTGATTCTATCTTGGACATATACGCTTCATCAAGTTTTGAAAGAAATGCATAGGCATCTTCAGTATTTCGCAGCGCTACATTTGTTTGTTCTATAGCCTTTTGAGAGATAGTAGGAAGTTGTGAAATACCATCGATTAACATCTTCAAATAAAAACTTGTCCCTCCTACAATTACAAGGTTTTTTTTATCTTTCAAACATTGTGTGTATACTTCATGATAAAGGGTAATGAAGGTGGTGACATCAAAGTTCTCATTGGGGTAGAGTACATCAATACCAAAGTGTCTAATGCCCTCTCGTTCTTCCATGGTTGGCTTTGCTGAGACGATGTCAATCTCTTTGTATAGTGAGAGGGAATCAAGTGAAAGTATATAGGCATCCATACGCTTGGCAACTTTAATGGAAAGCGCTGTTTTCCCTGATGCTGTAGGACCGATGAGGGCTAGTTGTTTAAAGCTTGTCATGGCGTAATGATAGCATAAGGGAACCTCTAACAACAAAAAAGGTAAAATATTATTTTAAAAATAAGGGTAAAAATGAATTTATTTGACAAAGATAACCGTTTTAACATTGCAAACATGGTCACATATCTGAACATTACTATGGGTGTGATGGCGATTTATTTCATCGTAAAGGGTGACTTCTTCACAGCTATCATTTTAGCATGGATAGGGGGAGCCTGTGATATTGCAGATGGTAAACTCGCACGTAAGTATAATCTTTCTACAGAGTTTGGCATCCAGCTTGACTCCTTTGCTGACTTTCTCTCTTTTGTGGTGATGCCTGCATTTTTACTTTTTTATGCAGTTAAACAATACGCCGGAACGACAGGTATAGAAGAACTTATTTTAGGGCTTGTCTTTATATGGTATATTATTAACGGTTTGAGACGACTTGTAGAGTTTAACCTAAAGGTAGATGTAGGAGAGGTTGAGAAATATTTCGAGGGTGTACCTACACCACTTGGTGCTATTTTACTATGGGTTCTTTATCTACTTACAGCGTATGGGGTTATAACTAGTGGGTATATCATTGCTATTTTGGTGACAACAATCGCTTGGTCATTGAACTCAAAATTAAAAATTCCACACCCCTAGTTAGTGAATAGAGAGTAGTGAATAGTGAATAGTATAAAAAAATTAGTAACTAATTTTTCTGAATTGGTGATGTTTAAACACTCCATATTCTCCTTACCCTTTATTTTCATCGCTATGCTTGTAGCAGCAGATGGTTGGTTTGGGTGGAGATTACTTTTTTTGGGTGTGTTAGCAGCTGTGACAGCACGTAACTTTGCGATGGGTGTGAATCGCTACTTCGATAGAGATATTGACATCATAAATCCCAGAACCAAGGGACGTCCTTCTGTAGATGGTAGAGTATCCAATGCGCAGATGCTAGGCTTTATCTTCATTAATGCCGTACTATTTGTTGTGGTTGCCTATTTTGTCAACACACTGGCATTTGAGCTTGCGTTACCTATCTTGGTAGTATTGGGTGCCTATACGCTTTTTAAACGTTTTTCAGCCCTTGCACACCTCATACTGGGGGTAAGTCTGGGTTTAGCACCCATAGCAGGTGTTATCGCCGTCTCTGGAGAGATAACAACTTGGTCGCTCTACTTGGCAATAGGTGTGATGTTCTGGGTAGCAGGATTTGATTTACTCTATTCATTACAAGATATAGAATTTGACAAAGCCAATAATTTGCACTCAATACCTTCCAAATTTGGTGCAAAAAAAACAATGTGGATAGCAAGGGTATTTCATCTGTTAGCAGTGTTATTTTGGATAGCATTTGTGAAAGAAGCCAATTTGGGACTATGGGCACAGATGGCAGTACTCTTTTCTGCTATGATGTTGACATACGAACATTGCATTGTCAACAAAGACTTTACGAAAATTGACAAAGCATTTTTTACAGTGAATGGATACTTGGGCTTTGTCTTTATATTACTTATTATTGTGGAGGTAGCATAGATGGAAATGACAGATGTGATTGTACTGGGGTTACTGGTTTTACTGGTTATTATACTCTTTATATTGATGGGTAAGAACTCAAAATTGCATGCAGAAAATAAAAAATTACAAGAGATACTCGCACTTAAAGAGACAACGATAGCCAACTATGAAGCGTCACGTGTTGCCGTCAGTGATGTTATAGAAAACTTTTCATCCTTGGATGATGTAATGACATTGATTAATGCTGGAGAAAGTAAAGCATCCGTTTCAGAGAAACTCAACATCCCTTTGTCCAAAATAGAACTAATCATTAAGTTTGACAAGTTGAAAAAGAAAAAATAATCTAAACTTGAAAAATAAAGTTTACTCTGCTATAATTGCGTTCCAAATATCGCTACTACATGTTACATGTGCACTCATAGCTCAGCTGGATAGAGCATCGGTTTGCGGTACCGAAGGTCTCAGGTTCGAATCCTGATGGGTGTACCACCTATTTATTACTCGTGACATTACAATCAATTTTTACTTGAGATATTGCAAAATTTTTAGACTCTTCTATAATGAATGTTTTATGTTTACAACTTGGTCTATCTTTTAGATATAGTTTATCGTAAGCATTAAGTAAATATACTTGAAAACTTTTATCTTTTATGAGGTATTTACTTCCAAAAAAAGCAGTTTTATCATCTATGAGATATTCATGGTATGTAGAATATTTTCTTTTTGTATATTTGTCACTTAAGTGATGTGTAGTATAAAAAAACTTATTACGTGAAAGCCAGCCTGTAGGTAAAATTTCTTTATCATTTAATTGAAGCCAGTTGTTCTCATAAAAAAGATAGTTTGCCTGAAAGACAGTGTTGAATTCACTACTGAATCCAGTAGGATAATTGACAGAAGATTCACAAATTTTATTACTTCGCTTGATGAGTTGATGTGCTTCTTGTTGTAACAATGTATTTTCTTTAAAATATCGGTACCCTAGTTGTCCTGATGCGTAATAATAAAAAATATAGGTGAATAAAGATATAAAAATGATGTTTATCATTTTATGTGATTTAAGACTTTCAAACAAAACATAAGCCCAGAGCATAATGAGTGGTACTGTAACTCGTTCTACATCACGTGTGATAAGGAGTAAAACCACACCTAATACAAGTAGAGGGATAAATAAGGTTTTTCTATTCTTGATATTGAAAATTATGACTATAAGACTTGCGGTAAGAAGCAACCATAGCCAATGTTTAAATTTATATGTTTTTATAAAATTGATAAAATGGATTTTTTCAATATTTTTCTGAAGAATATCAGTTAAGCTTGGAGTCATAGCTACAATTTTTTCTGTTGCTAATAGCTCTGTATCTTGCCACCATCCTGCCTGAATACAAAACTGCTCATAAGGAGTAAAGAAATCTTTCTTAACATTCATAAGACCCATATCGACTATGGCTGATCTTGCTTTGTTGAATGCTAACCAATCATTATAAATATGGTCTTGCTTTTGTATAACGAAAGAAGATACTACCAATGACACTAAGATAACAAGACCAAATAGCTCTCTTCTTTTCATATGTAGACTGTCACGTAAAATAAAATAAGAAACAAGATAGTAAGGCATCATAATGATCATAATATCAGTACGTAAGAGTGATGCAATGCCGATAAAAATAAAAGAGACAAGCAAGTTTTTTTGTATGAATCCAATTGCTGTTATCATTGTTGTAACGGTTAACGTAGTGATAGACATATTAAACCAAAGAAATGTCATCCATAGTAGAGCCAAGATAAATAGAATCATTTTTTGTAAAATAGAATCATTTTTTTCAATATATAATGAAATAAAATAAAAATTCAATGCCATTATAAAAGTAAGTAGACTGCTATACCATGGAAATGAAGGTACAAAATCATATAAATGGCTCATAAGATAAGAGAGAGGATAACTCATAATAAGTGTCCCATAAATATTTTTTGCAACAAGCATGCCTCGAAGTGCCCAGTCATCATTGGTAGCTAAAGAAGCATAACCATTGTAAATATAAAGAAATGAAATGATTGAAAAAATAATAAAATAATATATGTGTTCAGAAAAATATTTTTTATGCATGGTTGAAAATTCCTATATTTTGTATTGCAGTAGTATATAATACTTAATTGTTATTTTACAGTATCTTATTTTTACTGTAACTAATAAGATATAATAGAAAACCAAGTCCTAACCAGAGTTACACTATAATAATATTCAATATATTTAGGGGATAAATCTTATGCATATTTTACTTATTAACGCCAATCCTGTTGTTTCAAGACTTCTTATCCTTTGTACACGTGATGATACTGTGGTACTTGATGAAGTAGAAACAGTTGATGAAGTAGCACAGAATGTTTATGATGTAGTGTTTGTAGATGAAGCTTCTTATGGGCGAGATGTTGCAGAATTACTTGCAACGTTAAAAAATACTAAAAAAGTATTTATCTCTTACCGTAGTGATGAGATGCGAGGTTTTGATATGACGATTAAAAAGCCTTTTTTACCTTCACAAATTACTGAGCTTATTGCAGAGATAGAGGTACATAAAGATAATGATACATCGAAAATAAAAGAAGAAACCTTGATAATAGAAAAGGAAGAAATAGCTGAAGAGATGCCTTCTATTTTTCCTTTGTCAGCAGAAGAGGAAGAGCCTGTCGTTGAAACGTTAGAGGAAGAAGAGAATGCTGCTGCAGTGTTAGATGTGGATGAGATAGAAAAAATCAAAGCACTGCTTGATATGGATGAGGATTTAGAAGTTCCAGAAACTGAGTTGAGTGATGAAGAGATAGAAGCACGTAAAATAGAAGTCATCAAAGAACAACTCATCGCCGATGGACTTGAAATCGTAGATGAAAATGAGATAGTTGAAGAGTTGAGTATAGGTTTGGATGGTAGTTTACATAGCGTAGAGAAAGCGGATAAAGCATCTAAAAAAGATAAGACAAAAAGAAAAAAGAGCAAAAAGAAAAAAACAAAATCTAAGAAACTAAAGTTTACAGAAGAGAACATGGAACACATAGAAGATGCTGTGGAGATGGCGATGGCAAGTATGACAAAAAAGCAGATGAAAAAACTGCTTAAAGGCAAAGAGGTAGAAGTGACAATCAAACTAGAGGATAAGAACTAATGCAAAAAGGTGCAATATTAGTACTTTCTGGTCCAAGCGGCGCAGGGAAGAGTACCATCATCAACGCAGCTTCAGATGAGATAGGAGAGTATTATTTTTCTATCTCAACTACCACACGTGAACCTAGAGTAGGCGAAGAAAATGGTGTGGACTATTTTTTCGTAAGCAAAGAGAGTTTTGAAGAGGACATTAAAGCTGAAAATTTTCTAGAATATGCAGAGGTGCATGGCAACTACTACGGTACATCATTGAAACCTGTACGTCAAGCACTTGAAGAGGGAAAATTGGTTATTTTTGACATCGATGTACAGGGACATAGACTTGTACGTGCTAAAATGAATGACATTACCACTTCGGCATTCATTACACCGCCAACACTTTCAGAACTTGAAACAAGATTGCGCGCAAGATGTACGGATGATGAATCTGTTATCGTGAATCGTGTAGAAAATGCTAAGGATGAAATACTAGCTGTTGGAGAATATGATTTTAGAATTATTAATGATAGTATTGAGAAAGCTACAAAAGATTTTATTGTATTAGCAAATGCTGCTCGATTGAAAGAAGGGCAAGAAGATGAAGAGAAATTTTTAAAAGATTGGTTAGGTTAATAGTAACATTAAATATACTGTAGTATAATTATCCAAATTTATACTCGTTAGAGTAATGTAAAGGATTGATATGGGTATGCCAAGTATGCCAGAACTACTGATTGTATTAGCAATTGTTGTACTTCTTTTTGGAGCGAAAAAGATTCCAGATCTTGCAAAAGGTATGGGTAAAGGAATTAAAGACTTCAAAAAAGCGATTAAAGAGGACGATGAAGAGCCTAAAGAGATTGCTAAGACTGAAGAACCAAAAGTTGAAGCAAAAACTGAAGAGAAAAAAAGCGAAAACGCGTAAGCTTTCTTGTCATTTCGTTATGGGGTTTTGCCTCATAACATCTACACTATCCGTACGGAAAATCTATGAAATTAAAATCACAAATTAATAACGTTATTAAAGATGCTTTTACTAAAGCTGGTATAGAACATGAGCCTATGTCTGTCTCAGAAGCAACCAAACCAGAGTTTGGAGACTATCAGTTCAATGGCGCTATGGCTTTGTCTAAAAAAATTGGGAAAAATCCAAGAGAGATAGCACAAAATATTTTGGACAATATTGACTTGACCGGCGTACTCTCTAAAGCAGAGATAGCAGGCCCTGGGTTTATCAATCTTTGGTTGAATCCACTTTGGATTGGCGCGCAATGTCAAACAGCCCTAGAAGATGAAAGACTGGGAATCTCTATTAGAGAAAACCCTATCAAAGTTGTGGTTGACTACTCTGGCCCAAATATGGCTAAACAAATGCACGTGGGACATTTACGTTCAACAATTATCGGCGATACCTTGGCAAATCTTCTTACTTTTTTAGGAGATGAAGTGATACGTCAAAATCATATTGGTGACTGGGGTACACAGTTTGGGATGCTTATTGCTTATCTTGAAATGAAAGATGAAGATGGTTCGGTAAGTCTTAAAGATTTGGAGCAGTTTTACAAAGATGCCAAAGGTGAATTCGATGCCAATGCAGACTTTGCCAATAAAGCCAGAGAGTATGTCGTAAAGATACAATCAGGTGATGCACACTGTCTGAATCTATGGCAAAAGTTCATTGATATTTCATTGGGACACTGTGAAGAGGTGTACGAGAAACTCAATGTCAATCTTACGCGTGATGATGTACGTGCAGAGAGTTTTTACAATGATGAGTTGCCTAAAGTTGTCGAAGTATTAGCAGATAAAGGTACCCTACAAGAGAGTGATGGTGCTCAGTGTGTCTTTTTAGAAGGCGATGAGATTCCTGTTATCGTGCAAAAGGGAGATGGCGGGTATTTGTATGCGACTACTGACCTTGCTGCTTTATGGTATAGAGCAGAAGTATTGGGTGCAAAACGTATCTCTTATGTGGTAGATGCTAGACAAGCTGGACACTTTAAACAGGTATTCCGTGTAGCAAAAGAGGCAGGGTTTGTGCCTGAAGATGTAAAACTTGAGCACATCGCTTTTGGTACCATGATGGACAAGGGTGGTAAACCATTTAAAACCCGCGATGGTGGTACTGTTAAACTCATAGACCTACTTGATGAAGCAGTAGTGAAAGCCAAAGAGACCATAAACAATAAAGAGGACTATACTCCAGAACAAGTAGATGAGCTGGCAAAAATTATTGGTATAGGTGCAGTAAAATATGCTGACCTTGCCATAAACCGTGAGTCTAACTACATCTTCAACTGGGATAAAATGCTCTCATTTGAAGGCAACACCTCACTCTATATGCAGTATGGATATGCAAGAATTCAGAGTATTTTTAGAAAGTATAATGCACCTATCGAGGGTGAAATTATCATTGGTGATGCATTAGAACATAGATTGGCTACGATGTTATTACGTTTTGAAGATGTCTTGAGTCGTGCTGCTGTGGATGCGAGTTCAAATCAAATCACTACCTATTTGTATGAACTTGTGACTCTGTTTATGCGTTTTTATGAGCAAAATCCTATCTTAAAAGGTGGGATAGATGAAGAGGTTAAGATGAGCCGTTTACAGCTTGCGAACCTAACAGCCAAGACGATTAAGCAAGGGCTTGATATACTAGGTATTAAGGTTGTAGATAAATTGTAGGGTGTGATTGCTATCACACCACATAATAAATTTGTATGTGATAAAACTTTTACCGTATGGTTTAATTAAAGGTGCGTTAGCAAACGCACCTTACGAAGGATTTCTATGAAGGCACTAATCATATTAGTGACATTGGCTACATTTGGAGCAATCTTTTTTCAATACAGTCGTAATAAAGAGTTGAAAAAACTGCTTATCTCCCTAGCAACCTTTGTTGCCATACTCTCTTTGGGTGTGGTGGGTAATCTTACACGACAGGTCTTCCCTATTTTTATTTCACATATTATGCTTATTATCGTGGCATGGGGTGCATTGATGCTCTATATGTTACGAGATAAATATTATTGGTGGGTGATATTTTCGCCAGTTGTGACGATAGGATTGTTTTTGCTTTTGGAGTTTTTAGAGGGTTCAAAGCATGGGATTTTGGGGTAAGAGAGCTTCGAAAGGCTCAGCCACCGATACCGACAAGCTCAGCCAACGACAGATGACTTGGTCATTGCGCTTGTCGAAATGTTATGCAGGGTCAATATCTTTATTCTTCTTTTGATTTTCTACCAATTCATTTAAAAATTGTTCTAGGCTATAGCGTTGTCTATATTCAGGTATCATGATATGGATAAGTACATCTCCTAAATCTGCTACAGCCCAGTCATCACTTGTATCAGATGCTAAGATAGCATCTCCATGTTCTTTAAGTCCCTTTTTAAGGTGATCAAAAAGTGCCAATGTATGTTTTCCGTTAAGTGAGTTTGCAATGACTACACGTTTTGCAATGTAGTCTGCATCATCTAGGTTAAATACTTCTATCTCTTCTGCTTTTTTATCATCGAGAATATGAACGATATTCTCTACTCTTTCTTCTATTGTCATTAAGTTGTTTCCTTCGAGTACAATTTGTACTGATTTTTGAATTTTTTTGTCAACATAGTGTAAATCTTTTTTGTTTCGTATTTGTGTAGAACTCATAGGAGCATCTACTTCCAATATTTCCCAATTTTTAAGATTATCAACATGTAAAGGATACCCCTCACGCGTGATAATGACCCAAGTAATTGTTTCATTAAGCAAAGAAAAGTGATGCCATTTTGTCAATGTCGCCAAGTTGTCAGAACCAATCATCAAATACTTTACGTCATACACTCTGTTAAAGTGTTTTACAGTTTGTTCAGTTGTAGTGCTTTTACCTTCATTTATCTCATAATCATTTACGATGACTTTGTTCAAATCATCAAAAAGTGTATGACACCATGCAAGCCTCTGCGTTGCAGATGCAAGCGAAAAGCTTTTAAAAGGATTTAAGTAGGCAGGCACAACGAGTAGATGGTCAATCTCCAAGTTTTTAATAGCACTTTCAACGATATGTTGATGTCCAATATGAGGGGGGTCGAAACTCCCACCAAAGATTGCTACTATAGGCTTGGATTGATTAACCAAATGCTAACCTCATTTACTGTAAAATTGCGTACTATTTTAATAGAACGTTTTTAGGCAAAGCCTAATAAACTACGCTGACGCTGAGTCAACTTCAGCAGTTGGCTCATGCGATGAATCGCATTCTAACATAATATGACTAAGGGTACACAATGGCTGTAAAAGTAGCAATAAACGGACTAGGTAGAATCGGTAGATGTGTCGCGCGTATCATTGCAGATAGAGATGACATTGAATTGGTTGCAGTGAATGCCTCTGGTACAGAAGAGATGCTTGAGTATAATCTCAAATATGACTCTGTACATGGTAGACGTAATGATGTTTGCGTTGCTGATGGGTTTTTGAATATCGGGGAGACAAGAGCAAAAATATTTGCAGAGCGTGATTTAAGTAAGATTGATTTTGCTTCTGCAGGAGCAGAAGTGGTGCTTGAGTGTACGGGTGCATTTTTAACAGCAGAGTCTGTACAGCCATACTTTGACAATGGCGTTAAAAAAGTACTTTTTTCTGCACCTGCAAAAGATGATACGGCTACTTTCGTACTCGGTGCCAATGCAGATGAGTATGTAGGTCAAACTGTTGTATCAAATGCAAGCTGTACAACCAACGGTCTGGCTCCCGTAGCAAAAGTACTTGATGACGCCTTTGGGATAGAAAATGGTTTGATGACAACAATTCACTCTTATACCTCTTCTCAACCTATCTTGGATGCAAAACATAAAAAAGATCCAAGAAAAGGACGTTCAGGTGCAGTAAACTTGGTACCTACGACTACAGGAGCGGCTAAAGCCATCTCTAAAGTATTGCCAAACTTGGCAGGTAAGATTAACGGACAAGCCATTAGAGTACCAACTGCAGATGTCTCTATGATTGACTTAACCGTAACATTGAACAAAGATGTAACAGTAGAAGATGTTCAAGCAGCATTTAAAACTGCAAGTGAGGGTTCACATAAAGGTATCCTTGGTATAGATGAAGAGTATAGAGTTTCTATGGACTTCGTAGGGGAAGAGCTGAGTACGGTTGTACCTCTCGATACGATTCAGGTGATTGGTAACAAGATGGTAAAAGTACTTTCTTGGTATGACAACGAGTGGGGTTACTCTTGTCGTTTAGTTGATATGACTGTGCATATAAGTAAAGGGGCGTAGTTGAAAACCATAAAAGATTTGGACATAGATGGTAAACGCATTTTTATTCGTTGTGACTTTAATGTACCTAAAGATAATGAAGGTAATATCACAGATGATAGACGTATCCGTGAAGCGTTGACAACCATTCGTTACTGTATAGACAGGGATTGCAGGGTTATCCTAGCTTCACATTATGAAAGACCAGAACCTGGTAAATATGAAGATAAATATTCATTAAAACCTGTAGTGAGACGTTTAGTAAGACTCCTTAAAATTGCAGATGATATTCAGCTAGCAGAAGATGTGATAGGTCCTGATGCCCAAGCCAAAGCAGCTGCACTCAAAGGTGGAGAGGTTTTAGTACTTGAAAATTTGCGTTATGAAGTAGGTGAGACACAAAACGATGAAGCATTTGCAAAAAAGCTTGCTAGCATGGTAGATATATATATCAACGATGCTTTCGGTGCTTGCCATAGAGCACATGCTTCTATTGATGCCATGGCTAGACAATTTGATGATGCACACAGAGCAGCAGGATTTTTATTGGCAAAAGAGGTGGACTTTTTTGAAAAGACACTTGAAAATCCAGTACGTCCTTTTGTGGCAGTGGTTGGAGGCTCTAAGGTATCTGGAAAACTTGAAGCATTGAGACAACTCTTGGATAAGGTCGATAAAGTCATTATCGGTGGAGGTATGGCGTTTACATTTCTAAAAGCTCAGGGTATGGAGATAGGAAATTCTTTGGTCGAAGATGAGCTTTTGGATGAAGCTAGAACGATTATGATAAAAGCCAGAAAGCAAGGAGTGAAGTTTTACCTCCCTGTAGATGTGGTTTGTGCAGAAGAGTTTAGCGACCAAGGGCATATCAAACATATCCCTGCACAAGAGATACCAGTAGGCTGGATGGGCTTAGATATAGGCTCTGCCAGTTCCGAGCTCTTTAAACAAGTTATTCAAGATGCCGAAACGATTATATGGAATGGTCCTATGGGCGTGTATGAAATGGATAGATTTTCAAAAGGTAGTTTTCAAATGTCTCATGATATTGCGGCTACGGATGCTACAGCTATTGTAGGTGGTGGTGATACGAGTGATGTTGCCCAAAAAGCAGGAGATGTGGATGGTATGACTTTTGTAAGTACAGGAGGAGGTGCAAGTTTGAACCTTATTGAGGGTAAAAAACTACCTGGTATTGAAGTATTAAAGGTATAAATAATGATTTTCGCAGCAAATTTCAAAACCAACCATACTAGACAAAGTACAGTAAATTATATAAAAGCGTTAAATAAAAAGTTGGGTGCAAAATCTCCAGAAGATAAAGTATATATTTTTCCTCCTGCTACTGCACTTGACAGTTATGAAGGTGATTTTACTATAGGTACACAAAATGCTTACCCTGTGCATAATGGTGCATATACTGGTGAAATAGGGCTAGAACAACTTGATGAGTTTGATATAAAAACAATCCTTATTGGACACAGTGAACGCCGTGAATATATGGTTGAAACTCAAGAAAAAGTAGCTGCTAAATTTGCTTTTTTTCAAGAGCAGGGCTTTGAAATCATTTACTGTATAGGGGAACCTTTAAACATACGTGAAAAAGGTTTTGAAGCAGTGATGCAGTATCTACTTGCACAGTTTGATGGTATAGATATTTCGTATGAAAATCTTATTGTCGCTTATGAGCCTATCTGGGCTATAGGTACAGGAAGGTCTGCTACAGTTGAGGAGATATCTACAACACATAGAGCTTTAAAAAAAGCGATAGATGAAAAGCCATTACTCTATGGTGGTTCTGCTAAACCTGCCAATATAAAAGAGATTATAAGTATCGCTGGGGTTGATGGGGTACTTGTAGGATCTGCATCACTTGATGCAGATAGTTTTTCTGAAATGATTCTTTCTTAAAGTATAATTTCATTTGTTATTCAAAGGTGGGTTGGAAAACCCACCCTACACATTATTTAAATAAATCAGATAACGCAGTTGTGTCTGTTGTTTTAGTAATCTCAGGCTCAGATGAGTCTACTTGTCTTTCGGCTACACCTTCTACTTCATTGAGCTCTATGGTATATCCTGTAAGCATGGATGCTAAACGGATATTGATTCCTGATTTACCAATGGCTTTTGCTTTTTGGTCACCGGTGATGTTCACCATTGCTTTTTTCTCAGCAGCATCTACCTTAATACCCTGCGTAATCGCCGGACTTAATGAACGGGTAATGAACACTTCTGGGATAGGGGAGTAGTCAATACAGTCGATATTTTCACCATTAAGCTCTTGGCTCACTGCATTAATACGTACCCCTTTGACACCAACAGCAGCACCGATAGGGTCGATATTCATCTGCTCAGTTTTAAGTGCAATTTTTGCTCGCTCCCCTGGGATTCTTGCGGCATTGACTATCTCAACTAAACCATCATCAATTTCGGGTACTTCCGAAGCCATAAGTGACTCTAAAAACTTTGGTGAAGTACGTGTGAGTTCAAGGAAGAGACCATATTGAGGATCAACAGAAACATAACGTAAAAGTGCTCTAATGCTGTCACCACGTTTGTATGTCTCACCTTTGATACGGTTTCTAAGTGTCATAATACCTTTAAGTTCGCCTATCTCTACGTGTGTGTTATCTTCTGCATCGACACGGTTAACTGTACCAAGCATGACAGTACCTACTTTTTCTCTATATTTTTCAAAGAGATCTTGTTCGATACGTCTTTGTACATGGTATTCTAATTCTCTAAAGAGGTTTGCTGATGCTGTACGTCCATGGTCCTCTAGAACAAATTCTTCTTTGAGTTCATCACCCACTTCAATAGAATCATCAAACTCTTTTGCTTCAGACAAAGATATAAATGCATCTGATTCAATAGTTTCTATATTTGGCTCTTTTCCTACTTCTGCCATGAGTCGTGAATCACCATCTGGAACAACAGTAATGACTTTGTTTACACTATAAGTCTTTGTATCTTGGTCGATAATGACTTCAAAGTTACTTGTAAAAGTGGTAAGTTTTTTGGCTGTATTTTTAACTGCTTCACTAAATGCTTCTAGTGCATGTTCTTTTGATATGTTTTTTTCAAGCGCGATAGCTTCAATAATATCTAATATTTTTTCCATACGTTTTCCTATTTTTTAATCATTTTTTTTGATGAGATTTCAATATACCGCTACAAGAGGTAACATAACAGTGTCAATAATATCTCGGGAGGGTTTTTTTGAAGTTGTGTATTATATCTAACCAAACCTTTACTGAAAATAAAGTATAATCTAGAAAATTAAGAAAAATTTAAAGAATGAATCAAAGGTACCATAGATGAAATTAAAACTTGCTAGAACAACACTTAAGGCAAAGCCAAAAACGATTGAGTTGAAAAAAATAGAAGAAGAACTAGCGAATAAATCTATATTTTATTTTGATAAAGACAACTCACATAAAGAGTTAAAAGAACTCATTGAGCATTTTGAAGAAAAAGGTTTTTCTGTCTATATGAGAGAAGTAAAGTATGGTTTAGATGAAAATGAATACATCTATGAAGTACATATTATCGCGTAATCTTAGCGATATCAAAGAGACATATTGAGTACAAAAAAATTATTTATTGAAACTTTAGGTTGTGCGATGAATGTTCGCGATAGCGAACATATGATTGCAGAACTTAACCAAAAAGAACCCTACGAACTTACCGAAAACCTTTCCGAAGCAGATCTTATCATTATTAATACCTGTTCAGTTAGAGAAAAACCTGTTGCTAAACTCTTTTCTGAGATAGGTGTATTTAACAAACACAAAAAAAAGGGTGCGAAAATAGGTGTTGCAGGATGTACCGCATCACACTTGGGAAAAGAGATCATTAAACGCGCACCTGCTGTAGATTTTGTACTAGGTGCTAGAAATGTATCTAAAATCACTGATGTGGTTGATAAAAAGCATGCAGTAGAAGTCAGTACAGATTTTGATGAGAGTACTTACGCATTTGGTGAGTATAGAAGCAACCCTTTTAAAGCGATGGTAAATATCTCTATCGGGTGTGACAAGTCCTGTACTTTTTGTATTGTACCAGCCACACGTGGAGATGAGATCTCTATCCCCTCTGACCTCATAGTGCAAGAGATCACCAAAGCAGTCAAGACAGGTGCAAAAGAAGTGATACTTCTTGGGCAAAATGTAAACAACTATGGTAGACGTTTTGGTAGTGCAGAAGAGCAGTGTACTTTTACGCAGCTTTTACAAAAAATATCAAAGATTGATGGCTTAGAGCGTATCCGTTTTACCTCTCCACATCCTCTTCATATGGATGATACATTTTTGCAAGAGTTTGTTTCTAATCCTAAAATATGTAAACAGATACATGTCCCTCTACAAAGTGGCTCAACACGTCTGCTTAAAGAGATGAAAAGAGGATACACCAAAGAGAACTTCTTAAACCGTTGTGAGAAGATACGTACATTATGTCCGGAAGCGACGATTTCAACAGATGTTATTGTGGGCTTTCCTGGTGAGAGTGATGCAGACTTTGAAGATACTATGGAGGTACTTGAAAAAGTACGTTTTGAGCAGATGTTTTCGTTTAAATATTCACCACGTCCACACACAGAAGCAGCAGAATTTGAAGATCAGATAGATAATACACTTGCAGGCGCTAGACTTACTAGACTTCAAGCACGTCATACCGAAATATTGGATGAGATTATGGATGCACAAATGGGTGCAGTACATAAAGTCTATTTTGATGAGCTCAAACCAAATGGTAGAGTCTCTGGACGGAGCAATGATGGTAAGCTCTTTTTTGTTGAAGGCAGTGAAGAGCTCCTTGGAAAGATAGTAGATGTGAAGGTAACCAAAACATCTAGAGGGGCACTTGACGGAGTGCTTGTCTAACGCAAATGAAGTCCTTTTTGAGAAAACTGGGGCAGGTAGTGATACCGCCTTTAGTATATTTTCTGATGCGTATCATATGGTGCACTACACGTAAAAAATTCCACTACATTACTGAGATAGATGAAAGACAGCATGTCTGTGTCACATGGCATGGGGAACTGCTTATGTCTCCGCAAGCATATAGACATATACATAAAAAACATCCTGCTTCTGCGATTATTTCTTCTCACTTTGATGGTGCCCTCATAGCACGTACATTACAGTTTTTGAAAATACGTCCGTTAAGAGGCTCTTCTCGTAAAGGTGCGAGACAAGTCTTGCTGCAGGCATTTAAAAGTATCAAATCTGGGGAAGAGGTACTCATTACGCCAGATGGGCCTAAGGGGCCTAGACACTCTATGAGTGATGGAGCCGTGGGGATAGCATTAAAGAGTAAACTACCGATTTTCGTGATGAACTTTACAGCCCAAAACTATTGGCAATTAGGATCATGGGATAGATTTGTTATCCCTAAACCTTTTACACAAATAGATTTTTATATGCAGAGTCTTTCACTTGAAGGATTGGCACACGAAGAGGCCAAAGCGTATTTAGCTAGCAAAATGTTGGCACATACTATAGGTTAAATGATGAAAGAGAAACTTCAAGTATTATCTGAAGAGTTTCTTGAGTATCTGTATGATGTCAGAGGTTATTCTGAACACTCTGTTATCACCTATGAAGTCGCACTTCGTCAAATGATAGAAGTGAGTCATTTCTTTTTTGAAGATGAGACCTATCATCTAGATATTACCCCTTTTCGTTTTGTTATTGTGAAAAACAATAAAAAAACCATCGTTAAAAAACTCTCTGCCATTCGCTCCCTTGTAAAATATATGGAAGATCAGTGTCATCTGTCTGTCAAACTTATAGGAGATGAGACGATTAAGGTACCTCAGAGCCTCCCTAAGCCTATTGAAGAGCAGTATATAGTTGAAGTGCTAGAAGAGGCAAATATAGAGGAAAAATTGCTTATTTCTATGCTTTATGGCTTGGGCTTACGTATCTCAGAGCTTAGTGGTCTTAAATTGGATGACATTAAAGAAAAATGGGTGCAGATACATGGTAAAGGAAATAAGGTCAGAGAGCTGCCTTTACTGCCTGAACTACATACGCTTATCACACGTTATAGGGAAATAAAGCATTCTAAAATGTATCTTTTTGAAAAGGGTAATGCACCTATGAACAGTGCCCAGTTACGATACATTTTGACAAAACTGTTTAAAGCACAGGGACTTAAGGCTACACCACATCAGCTCAGACACTCTTTTGCCACACATTTACTTAACAATGGTGCACGTATTGCAGACGTTTCTGAACTACTTGGACATGAGACTATGGCAACCACTCAGGTCTATACAAAACTAGGCTCTGTGAAGAAGATGCAGGAGTATATGAAAGCACACCCTTTGGCAAAATCGTAGGCTGTGATTGCAATCATACCCTACGGAAATATTGGAATATCTATATTCTCTTGGAATATATAAGGTCTTATCTTATTAGGGATTTTATTTGTTCTGCATTGCTCTTTAAATTTTTTAGGCATAGTGGCAGTAACATACGGTGCAATGTAAAGTAGACCATCTTGGTGTTCAACTGCCCACGCTCCACCTATGACAAGACTTTGTTCTTTTTCTATCTCTTCTCGTTGTGCTGCAGAGAGTAGATAGCCCAGTTTTTTAAAGGTAATATCTGCAGCTCTTACTTTCGCCTCTTGGGCATGTAGTGTAATGATTCGGAGTTCTTTTTGCGAAACGTTAAGTGTAAAAGCACTTTCAAGTACCTCTTTGTCTTTTTGTAAGTAGTCAAAACTACGGACTATGCCCTCTTTGTACTCTGCAAGTAGGGCATCTGAGAACTGGTGTCGAAACTTATTGCGTTCATACTTTTTGTCACTGTTACTTTCATCTACAAAATAAGGATAGTTATGCATGTTAAGATAGTGGAGTAACTCCTCTTTGCTGTAGTTTAGCAGAGGTCTTACTAAAGCGTAGTTTTTTCTTTTTGAGAGTGCTTCGAGTCCAAGTAGTTCAGTAACTCCGGCACCTTTACTTAGACGCATAAGAAACCACTCTAGTTGGTCATTAAGCTGATGTGCTGTAAGGATGTTGTCATATCCTTCTATGGTCACAAGTGAATCAAAAAATTCATAACGAAAGTCTCTGGCTTGTTTTTCAAAGTTTTTTGTAAATTTGGGTGCTTGGATGGTATGACAAAAGAGTTTGTATTTTTTGGCTAATGCTTTTGCATGTGCTACCTCTTTTTTACTTTGTGCTCTTACGCAGTAATCGACAATTGCAATGTCAAATTTGATGTGGTTTTTTAAGAGTAGGAAAAAGAGGGCGGAGGAGTCTATGCCTGCTGAGAATGCTAGGAGATTCTTTTTGAGTGAGCAGTGAGCAGTGAGCAGGGAGCAGTCAAAAGTCATTTATTTGTACGCTTTAATCGTTTTTGTGCTTGATATAAGAAGCTTTAGTAATTCTTTAATGTCTGGTAGTATACTATCAAACATTTTTTTATCGATATAGTCAGATTCAACAAGCAATAAAAGCCAATACTCTGTTTCATTGGCTTCTTTTAGAGCAATACTTAGTTTATGTAAAAAATCAGCTTTTGATTGAGCATATTGTGCTTCTCTTATTAAAGCACCTATTGATGTACCACTGCGCATAATTTGTTTTGAAAGGACATACTCTTTATGTGTAGTTTGTAAATATTTTGAGAGTTTTATAGCACGTAGTGCAAAAGCAAAACTTTTATCTCGTAATACATTTTTATCCACAATAACCCTTTGCTTTTTATTGCTACTTGCTCACTGCTACTTGCTCACTCAGAAGGGTTGCTAAAAGTTGAGTGCCTACTAGCTCTGTAATCTTTGCTTCATAGAGTTTACCATATTCTACAGGTAAATCTGAAGTGTCATTGATGAGGATTTCTCCGTCTATGTCTACTGCCCAGTTAAGTG
>JALXBG010000166.1:0-4445 GCA_026991605.1 Sulfurovum sp. | reverse complement strand
GTTGCTAAAAGTTGAGTGCCTACTAGCTCTGTAATCTTTGCTTCATAGAGTTTACCATATTCTACAGGTAAATCTGAAGTGTCATTGATGAGGATTTCTCCGTCTATGTCTACTGCCCAGTTAAGTGGTCTTGCGCTGAGTAGATATTCGTGTTCATCACTTTCTCCGTCTATGACCAATGTTACCGTTTTGCCTACCATGTTTTCTAAAGACTCTTGTGTGTTCTCTTCTGCTATTGCACCTAAGATATCAGCTCTTTCATCGATGATATCTTGAGAGATTTGCTCTAATGAATAGGCTGAAGTTGTTTCTTCATTTGAATAGTGAAATGTGTTAAATCTGTCAAATTTAAATGCCTTCATAAAGTCACAGAGTTTCTCAAAACTCTCATCACTCTCACCTGGGTGACCTGCGATGAGTGATGTACGTAAGAAGGCATTGGGTTTAGACTTCATGTACTCTAGTAGTTCGATGGTTTTTTTCTCACCAAAGCCACGTTTCATCGTTTTGAGTACCGAATCTTCGATGTGTTGGATAGGCATATCATAGTAGGTTTGAAATACCGTAGAGTCTGAAATAGCATCGATGAGTGCAAAGGTTGTTGTACTAGGGTAAAGGTAGAGGATACGTGCAGATTTCACACCTTCTATCGCTTCTATACCTTTAATAAGCTCTATGAGCCCATCTGACATCTTCATATCACGTCCATAGCTCGAAGAGTCTTGTGAGATGAAAGAGAAGTCATAAAAACCATCTTTTACCAACATCTCTACTTCTCTCACAATAGAAGAGAGCGAACGAGAATGTAGTTTACCTTTAAAACTAGGAATAGCACAGAAAGAACATGACTGGTTACACCCTTCTGCTATCTTGATATAGGCATGGTAATTTGATCCGGTAATAACCCTCCCGCTTGTCTCTGTAGCAAGATAGACTTCAGGAGAGAAGGTACTCTGCTTCGAGGCTATGAGTTCATCTATCTTCTCATAATCACCCACACCTGTAAAGATGTCTATTTCAGGCATGTCTGCTTGTAACTCTTCACGGTAACGTTCAGTGAGACAGCCAGACATCACCAAGATGGAGTTTTTTTTACGTTCATCATGCAGGTTGAGTACTGTGTTGATACTCTCTTCTTTTGCAGCATCGATAAATCCACAGGTATTGACAATAATCACATCAGCAATGGTGTTGTCATCAGTAATTTGATACTCTTTTAGACGACCAAGCATTACTTCGCTATCGACAAGGTTCTTGGTACAGCCTAGGCTGACTAGGTGTAGTTTTTTAGTATTTGACATAAGTAACTTCTTTGTAAATGATATATTTAGACTTTTGCAGCATTATAGCAAAATGTAGATGTATTGTATAAAGTTGAAAAAATGTAAAGTGATTTTGAAAAGAAAAGAAGTTAGAGTCAGGCAAAAGCCTGAACTCTAAGTAGGTTAAAAGCTAAGAAGATTTTCTTAGAATTTGTAAGAACCTACTACACGTACAAGATTGTTTGTGTCAAAAGAATCACCATCAAGATATACGTAAGCCGCAGTCAAGTTAATGCTGTCTGTAAGCGTAGTAGAGTAAACTAAATTGAATTCATTGTCTGTTGCATCAGCAATATTGTTATCTGTATATGCATAGACACCAGCAATATTTCCACCTAGTGCATCCATACTAGCACCAACAACAATTTTATCTTCATCATTTCTTACACCAACTTGATTAGCTGCTGTTTCTGTATAGAGTGCAGTTGTTGATCCACCAACATTAAATAGTGTTCCATCTGATGTTGTAGAGTAAGCTGCCATTGCATTTAGACCCATGATAGAACCAGTGAGTTTAGCACCAAATGCACTTGTGTCAGGAGCAGAAGAACCATGATCAATATTACCACCTTGTATTGCTACACCAAAGCTACCTGCATCATATGCTGCATCACCCCAAAGGATTACAACATCATCAGTAGCACCCATGTTAGAACCAAAGTAAACGCTACCTGTTAAAGTAAGGTTAGAAATAGATTTGTTTTGTGCTGTTAGCATCCAAATTCCTCTATCTCCATTTGGCTTATTGAATTGAGCCATATCTGCGTGCATACCATTTGTATTGAATTCGTATACCCATGCAGCTACTAATGTAGTGTTTGGAAGTGATGAGTTTACAAGCAATGCAGAATCAAATGTATTGTGGAATACGTTCCAGTTTTCAGAGTAAGCAAATGGTGAAAGTGATTTTGGAAGTGTTTGACGACCTACTTTAAGTGAAGTGTCTTTTGCACCCATAGTTAAGTATGATTGAGAAATCCAACCACCGTGAAGTGAACCATTTGTAGTTTGCATAACGTTAGATACTACATCATTTTCAAGACCGAGTGTAGCAAGACCACTAAGTTCTACGCCTGCACCAATACCTGAAAATAAATCTTTGTTTGTTGCGCTAAGTTGGATACCAGCATTAGCTGCTGAAGCACCTTGAGAGAATAGACCATCATCTGAAGCATCACCAGAGACTAAAAGATCATCTGTTTGGTAGTAAACTACACCTTTTCCACTAAAGTCCCAACCAGACGCTACTGCTACTTCTACTACTGGCTCAACTGGAGCGATATCTCCACCAGCCATAATCATTGTTGACGCTACTACTGAAAGTAATAATGTTTTTTTCATTGTAATCTCCTTGAATTTTGTTTGAATACAGATTATTATAGCACTTTTTGTTTATTAAAGTCAATATAATTAATAAAAAGTTAATGAATAGTTAATCTTTCTGTTAAGTATGCGTTTATGGTAGTTGTGCACTAATATATAGAAAGTCTACCTATTTAGTATAGTTTGTTTTTAGGATTTTCTTAAGGTAAAGTAAATGATATTATTTATTTTTTGTTGAGAAAGTTATAAGATTTTTGATTTTTTATGATTGAGTAGATATACATGGTGGCGCCAGACGGAATCGAACCGCCGACACAAGGATTTTCAATCCTTTGCTCTACCAACTGAGCTATGGAGCCACAACTTAAAAACAAGGTATCTTGTTTAAGTGGATAGAATTATAACGCCTTAAACTTAAAAAAATACAAGGAAATAAGCCAAATGGGTTATTTTATAGATTTTTTACTAAATCTATAAATATTTCACCTCTATGCTTGTAGGATTTGAACTGATCAAAGCTTGCTGCTGCGGGTGAGAGAAGTGCTACACTCCCTACTGTTAATTTCTTTCCAATAGCATCGACAGCATTTTTTAAAGTATGTGCTTCAATGGCATCAATATGAAATACTTTTGAGAGCTTGTTAAGCTTATCATTATTGGCGCCTATAATATATAATGTAAGATTTAGGTCTTGCATCTCTTTAAAAAGTGGGGTTAAGTCCACACCTTTGTCGTCTCCTCCAAGTATGAGGTAAATGTGTTTGTCTGCATAGCCTTTGACTGCTTGTATCGTAGCATCAAGATTTGTGGCTTTTGAATCATTGACCCAGAGTCTACCTTGCGTGTCATGAAATTCTTCTTGTCTATGGGCATCACGTTTAAAGGTGTTTAGTAATTCATAATCTGTCTCATCAAACAGTACTTTTGTAATGGCTAGAGAGAGTAAGGCATCTTGCAAAAAGGCACCTTTATAGTTGAGCTTTGATGCTTCTAAGTTAAAATAGTTGCATAAAAAGGCATCACTGTCATACTCTACCACATAGGCATTTGTCTTTGGAAGGTTAAGCCCTTTTGGTACAAGGGCGAGTTCCCCTTCTTTCATGGTGAGCAAAGGGCGCAGTTTGTCCGCTTCATAGGCTTCGGGTATACCATGCCAGTCTAAATGATCTGGAGTGATGGGTAAGAGCAGATAGATATCTGGTGATGCAAGGTGGGTATGGTGGAGTGTGAAAGAGCTAGATTCAAGTACCCAGATAGGGGTATCTTCATTTAATTCAGCCAAAGGTGTACCGATATTCCCTCCACTTACTGCGCCTCTTTTTTCTAGTAGATATGTGAGCATTTGTGTGGTGGTGGTTTTTCCATTGGTACCGCTTATCCAAATTGTGAATGGTTTTTTCCGTAGGGTGTTGTGTATTATATTTTTGGTGTTGTGAGGGCACAACACCCTACCAAGGAAGTAGTCATACTCGCTCAGGAGATTTTTTGCACTTTGAATAAGTGGATGCTTAGGTGGTAAACTAGGGGTTGTTACTTCCAGACTACTTTCATTAGGGTTAAATTCATGTGAGGGTTTTATGGTGTTATTGTTTTCATCGGTATAGGTTTTGGTACACTTGTCATCAAAAAAAGTACAGCCACCACCTAGCTTTTTTGCGATAGCTTTTGTGGTGAGTCCATAACCGAATAATGTAGGTTTTATTTGCATAATATCTCCATATAATGTGGCTAGCCACATGAGCTGACTGCTGAAGTCAACATAGCGTTAGCGTAGGATAAGAAGCTTTGCTTTTTATCCGT
>JALXBG010000165.1 GCA_026991605.1 Sulfurovum sp. | reverse complement strand
CTGCTACGTGCAACCATAAGGGAGTCTCTCCTGTGTACAGCCACTGTTTCTTAACATTTGTACCAAATCGTGATGAAGATCCAGCGCCTAGAAGTATCAATGTTGTGTTTGACAAATGTATTCCTATTATCTGTATGTAACAATTAGTAACGAATTATAGCGAGCAATACTTTATCAATTCTTTAATCGGAGTTTTATACTCCTATTTATGAAAATCACTAAAATTTAAACCTCATTTAAGATTTTGGTGGTATAACTCTTTATAACAATAAATTAAAGGAATCATATGACACAAGAAAATGTATTAGAAGCATTAAAAAATGTGACATACCCAGGATTTACGAAAGATATCGTAACTTTTGGTTTTGTAAAAGATGTATTGGTCAATGGTGCAACTGTAGGGTTGACTATCGACATCACATCATCAGCAGATGAAGTAAAAGCACAGCTTAGAGATGAAGCAACAACAGAGCTTAAAAAGCTTGGTTTTGAACAAATTCAAATCAACGTAACTGCACCACAGGCACCAAAACAGATGTCAAACTCTGTAAGTGGTAAAAACATTGCACCACACGTGAAGAACTTCGTTATGGTAAGTTCTGGTAAAGGTGGGGTTGGTAAATCAACGACTTCAGTAAACTTGGCAATTGCTATGGCAATGCAGGGTAAAAAAGTTGGACTTCTTGATGCAGATATTTATGGACCAAACATCCCTCGAATGATGGGTGTGAATGGTCAAAAACCAGAAATCCAAGGAAATAAAGTTAACCCACTTAAAGCGTATGGTGTTGAGATTATGTCTATGGGCTCTCTTATGGAAGACGGACAGTCTCTTATCTGGAGAGGGGCAATGATCATGAAAGCTATCGAGCAGTTCTTAAGAGACATTCTTTGGTCTGAACTGGATGTACTCGTGATAGACATGCCTCCAGGAACTGGTGATGCGCAGCTTACACTTGCACAGTCTGTGCCAGTAACAGCAGGTATCACGGTAACAACTCCACAAGAGGTATCTCTTGATGATTCACGTCGTTCACTAGATATGTTCCAAAAGTTGCACATTCCAACGGCTGGTATTATAGAAAATATGTCAGGCTTCATCTGTCCATCATGTGATACAGAATCAGACATCTTTGGTATGGGTACAACAGTACCAGTGGCTAAAGAGTACGACACCGAAGTTATCGCACGTATCCCTATAGAGCCTGCTATTAGAATAGGTGGAGATACTGGTATGCCAGTAACTTACCACAAACCAGACTCTGAAACAGCGAAACGCTACCAAGAAGCAGCATCTAAACTACTAGCATTTATAGACAAAGTAAATGCAGAAGGTGGAGCAGATAACTCAGCAGTACAACCTACTACACCTCCAGGTGTTAGTGCTTGTTCTACAGGTGCTGGAGCTGCGAGTGCGCCGGCTCAGGCGGCGCCGAAGAGTAATGATGAGAGCTCTGGCACAGGCTGCGGCTGCCATTAATTTTCACATTATTTGATGCCATCTTCGTCTTGAAGATTGGCATCTCTCTTAGTCACTTACTATCAGTAAGCTTCTTCGTTCGTCACCAACCTTCAAAACAAATCTAACAACAACTAAAGCGAAACGGTTATTTCACTGTATCTTGGACTAAACGGCTTAACATATTTTTATGACAACTAATGTAAAACCTTTTATTGATATAATAATTTTAGTAATTATTTAGGGTGTACAAATGAAATTGATTAATTTATTTTTGTTATTGTTTGTTTGCATATATGCATCTAATGAGCTCACACTTCCTGCATGTATCAAATCCGAATCAATGAATAAAGTAATTGAAAATGATTGGAGCTATGCTAGTAAACGTATTAAAAAGTTTATAGATAATAATGCTACAAGCTATGTAAATACTTTTATGCAATTGGTTAATCAGCCTCTTGTCTTGAAAACAGATGACGAATATATTCAAGAACAATTAGAAAAACATCAGGAATATTTACAAGATGAAAATTTAAGAGACGTACTCCCTAATGCATCTGTGGGTATGAATGAATATAGTTTTAGAATAAAAAAAGAAGTACAATATAAGATATATTATAATGAAAGGTATAAAAATACTATAAACGCAACAACGTATAGAATGATGTATGTCTATATTAGATACTTAGAGAGTATCGGAAAGTTTACTCAAGCATATGATATCTATAAAAAAATTGCACAACGTTTTTACAACAGTTATCAAGTTGAGCCCAAAAATTTTCTTAACCTTATTGTGCGTGGTTATATTATTGATGAATATATTAAAGCACTTCATATAAGTATGAAATCTAATCATTATTCGAAGAGTAATAGATATATATTATATCAGATACTTTCACAGTTTTTAGAGGATAAGAAATTTTTTTCTAACATGCTTACATCAGAAAAACAGCAGGTATTCAAATATCTTGATATGTTTTATCTTGATGTAAATAGCTCGGCAAAAACAATGATGAAGATGAACTTTTTTAAAGGTATGTTGAAGATAGTGGAAGAGGAAAATTTAAAAAAGAATCTGAATAATAGGCAGACTATGCTCAAAGTTGTGAAAAACTATAAGTCTGACCTTGAGCAAATATATCATGAATTATTATCATTTAAAACGATGGATGAATATAAAGCTTATGTAGACAAAAAAGAAAGTATTACAGAAGTTTTTGACTATTTATATTTGCCAAGAGTATTTGTATTGTATCTAACCGATGATTTCGAATATAAGAGTCTATCTCATGCACTTAAATATAATTTTACATCTTCAGAATTTATCACATTTGTACGTAAATTTTATATCTTTTATGATAAGCCATGGGTATTGGGAAAATATAAGTTTGAATATGAGGAGAGATTAGAAAAAAATAAAAAATTTCTTGATAGTTTAAAGAATTAATCACTTATCCCCATAATGTCCACCAATAGCAAAAATATGTATAGAAGTATCTGTAAAATTGTAGATTACTCTGTCTTTTTTTGTCAGTTTTCGTGACCATAGTCCTGCTAAGGCATGCTTGAGAAGTTCTGGGTGTCCGTAGCCTTTTGTGGGGTCATCGCGTTGTAGTTGTTTAAGTATTTTGATGAGGTTTTTGTGCATGACTTTGTCTTTG
>JALXBG010000164.1 GCA_026991605.1 Sulfurovum sp. | reverse complement strand
AGATTATCCCTAAGATACTCGAATACCGTGAATATCAGAAGATACTTTCTACTTATGTGACCCCACTGTTAAAGTTAGCACAGGCTGATGAGAACTCTCGTATCTACACAAGTTTTGGACAGACTGGCACTGCTACTGGGCGTCTAAGTTCTCGTGACCCGAACTTGCAAAACATTCCTGTACGCTCAAAGCTTGGGCGTTCTGTACGTGAAGCATTTGTGGCAAAAGAGGGCTATAAGCTGGTAAGTATTGACTACTCTCAAATAGAGTTACGACTGCTTGCACACTTTTCACAAGATGCTGCACTTCTAGACGCTTTTAAAAATGGAGTGGATATTCACTTGGCTACTTCCACCATACTCTTTGGAGAAGAACAGGCAAAAGAGAAAAGAAACTTTGCTAAGTCTGTAAACTTTGGACTCCTTTATGGGATGGGACCTAAAAAACTCTCGGATGAGTTGGGTATATCATCTGGTGAAGCAAAAGAGATTATCACCAACTATTTTGCCTCTTTTCCGACTGTTAAAAATTTCTTAGAAGGCATACAGGAACGTGTGAAGATAGATGGCTATGTAGAGACCATCTTAAAACGTAGACGTATCTTTGACTATGAATCTGCCAATGGTATGCAAAAAGCTGCTTTCATGCGTGAGTCAGTCAATACCGTTTTTCAAGGCTCTGCAGCTGACCTCATAAAACTCTCTATGAACCAAATAGATTTGATGATACGAGAAGAAGAATTAGATGCCTTTATGCTTTTGCAAATCCACGATGAACTTATCTTTGAAGTGAAAGAGGAGAAAGTAGAGGAGATAAGTAAACGCTTTGTGCATACGATGGAAAATGTATTGGAGCTTGATGTACCGTTGGAGTGTTCTGTGAGTGTTGGAGACTCTTGGGGTGAGTTGAAGTAATGAGTGATAATTACATAAAACTCCCACGAGGCACTTTTTTTATGGGGACAGATGATGTAAGTGCAAGAGACAGAGAAAGGCCACGTCATGAAGTGACTATAGATTATGATATCGCAATGGCAAAATATTTGGTAACTGTAGAAGACTATATGTTGTACGCTCAGGCTACAGGTGCGATGGTACCTGAAGAGCGCCATGAACATCTTGGTTTTGATGTGCCTGTGCGTCGGCTGAAGTGGACGGATGCTGTGGCGTATGCTCAGTGGAAGAGTGAGCGTGAGGGGAAGAAGTATAGATTGCCAACAGAAGCTGAGTGGGAGTATGCCTGTCGTGCTGGCTCTGAGGGAAAGTTTTGTTTTGGTGACGATGAAGCTTTGCTTGGAGAGTATGCCTGGTATGCTGATAATGCAGAAAAAGTAACCCATGATGTAGGCACAAAAAAGCCTAACGCATGGGGATTGTACGATATGCATGGCAATGTCTGGGAGTGGTGTCTCGACAGATATGCAGATGACTACAGTGAAACACCTAGAGATGGCTCAGCGTATGGCGTACCAAGCGAAAAGGGTAGGGTACTTCGTGGAGGCTCTTATAATGCCGATGCAGACAAATGTAGCTGTACATCGCGAATCAATCTTGGCTCTGGTGGAAAGAACTATTTTATTGGATTTAGATTGGTTGTGGAAATCTAGGTAACGAATGAGTTGAAAGTAAGAGGAATTGACTCTGAATTAACAGGTGGTTAATGAACACACGCTATAATCCTTGTTATATTTTGTCCAAGGATTCTACATGAAACAACTCTTCTCTATGAAAATGGCAGTGCTTATGCTGTTTTTATTTGGTGTGATTATTGGTACGGGAACATTTATTGAAAATGATTATGGTACCCAGACGGCAAGAGCACTCATTTATAAGGCCAAATGGTTTGAGGTCTTTTTAGCCTATTTTATAGCCATTTTAGTCTATAACATCGTTAAATACAAAACCTATAAAACAAAACTTCCTGTGTTTATTTTTCATATGTCATTTCTTATTATTGCCATTGGTGCGTTGCTTACACGTTATGTAGGCTATGAAGGTATTATGAGCATTCGTGAAGGTGCTACAAGCCATATGATGGTTTCTGATGTGAAGAACTTACAGGTACATGCAACACTTGGAGACAAAAGTGCCACTTTGGAAAAAGAACTCTTTTTTTCTACAATGACGGATAATAGCTTAAGTGAAAGTCTTAGTGTTGGAGATAAAAAAGTAAACATAGAACTTTTAAAGTACCTTCCAACTGCCAATGAACATGCTGTAGCTGATGCCAATGGTAAAAAACTCTTAGAACTCAAAATTTCAGCCGGGGGAAAAGGGAAAATCCATTTCCTTGCTAAAGGTGAGAAGATAGACTTTGGTGGATTCTATGTCGGGTATGACATCACACCAAGTACAGACAAACCGACGTTTCTTATAAAAGATAAAGGTGAGGGATATGCGGTTGATTTTCCATTTTCTATGAAAACACTTAACATGGATACTAAAACGCCAGCTGAGGTAAATGGTGGTGAAAACAGCTTTACACAAAGAATGCTTTACCGTTTTGGTGGCAATGCAGTAGTACTCAAAGATATTCATGAAAAAGCCATTGTAAAGGTTGATTCTAATGATATTAAAACGCAACGTGGAGAGCCAGAGTATATTCAGTGGAAAGTCTCTGTTGGTGATAAATCAAAGGTAGTTACAACAATGCCACATAAAGGTAAAGTGGGTGAGATACATCGTATGGATTTAGATGGTGTACATGTTGACATGAGAGTAGGGGCAAGACTTATTGATGTGCCATTTAGTATTACACTGAAAGATTTTGAGCTAGAGCGTTACCCCGGTTCTATGACACCAGCATCTTATTCGAGTCAAGTTGTGCTTACAGACAAAGATGCAAATGTAACGATGCCTTATCACATCTATATGAACCATATCTTAGATTATAAAAATTATCGTCTTTTCCAATCTTCTTATGACCCAGATGAAAAGGGTACAGTTTTATCTGTTAATCATGACCCAGGAACACTAATAACATACATAGGATACTTACTCCTTGCTATTGGAATGATATGGTCTTTGTTTCATCCAAATGGACGTTTTCAAAAGCTCTTAAAGGGTGCTAGAAAGTTACAGTCCTCTGCAGCAGGTTTAGCTTTAGTAGCTTTACTGGCTTTTGCTCCACAAAATATACATGCGGCATCACCAAAGATTGATGAGGGTATGTTGAAAACAATGCAGTCTTATAATCTGCAACATACACTGAATTTTGGTAAACTTGCAGTACAAGATTACCAAGGACGTATGAAGCCTATGGATACTGTAGCACATGATGTTGTAGCAAAGATTACAAGCCGTTCATCGCTGTATGATTTGGAACCAACACAAATGCTTCTTGGTATGATTATGCAACCAGAGTTGTATCAGAATGTTCCAATGATAAAAATAGGGCATAAGAAAATTGCCGTGGATATTGGATTACCTGAAGATACTAAATATGCAAAATTTTCAGATTTCTTTTCAAAAAAAGATGGTGCATACAAAATCTTTAATGCTGTTACAGAGGCAAGTCAGAAAAAGCCACTGGAAAAAACACAATATGACAAAGAGCTTATCAAAATAGATGAGAGAGTGAATGTGGCATTCATGGCATACCAAGGTTCACTCATGCGTATCTACCCTAAGCCTAATGATGCAAACAATAAATGGTTAGCACCTCTTGATGCGATAAAAACATTTCCTAAAAAGCAAGCAGATATGGTCAAGATGAGTATCTCAGCCTATTTCCAAATGGTAGCACAGGGACTCAAAACAGACAATTGGGAAAATGCAGACTTAGCACTTAAAGGCATACGTGCATTCCAAGAGAAATATGGTTCAGCGGTAATTCCTAGTAAAAAACATATCGATATGGAGATTGCATATAATAAACTTGGACTTTTTAGTAAACTGGTTCCTCTCTATCTTGTACTAGGACTGCTACTGTTGATTTTTGCATTTATTAATGTGATTAAGCCAAGTTTCTCTATGAAGTGGATTATGCGTATTGCATGGACTTTTTTTGTTATCGGACTCATTATCCATCTTACTGGGCTAGGTATCCGTTGGTACATTGCAGGACACGCACCTTGGTCTAATGCCTATGAGTCCATTGTCACCATCGCAGCAGCGACGATGATAGCAGGGGTTATTGTGGCACGTAATTCACCATTTGCCTTGGCAGGTGCAGCGATACTTGCAGGGATTACTATGGGTGTTGCACATATGAATTTTATTAACCCAGAGATTACCAATCTTGTACCAGTACTCAAGTCTTACTGGCTGATGGTACACGTGGCAACTATTATTTCTGGAGATGGTTTCTTTGGACTTGGATCAATCTTATCACTTCTTGTGCTTATATTGTACATTATGAGAGGTAAAGAGGGTAATGAAAACATAGACCGTTCTATCAAAGAACTTACGAACCTTTCTGAAATGGGACTTATTATCGGGCTTATGTTGCTGACTATTGGTAACTTCCTTGGTGGAGTGTGGGCAAATGAATCTTGGGGACGTTACTGGGGTTGGGATAGTAAAGAGACATGGGCCGCAGTGACTATCCTCATTTATGCAACGGTACTTCACCTACGGTTCATTCCTGCATTGAAGTCTAACTTCATCTTTAATGTAGCATCAACATGGGCATATTTCTCTGTACTTATGACATACTTCGGTGTAAACTATTACCTCTCAGGGCTACATTCTTATGCTGCAGGAGATCCAGTACCTATCCCTATGTGGGTTTACTATGGTGTAGCAGGACTCTTTGTGATTACGGTACTTGCATCAAGAAACCGTAAGTTAAAATAATCTTCTTTACTATCTCACTTTGGTGAGGTAGTCTTTCCTTTCTAAGCTTTTTAATCATTATAATATATTATAATACACTATACCAATCTATAGGTATAAATAACAATATTAGGGAATAGAATGTTAGAAGAGTTTAAAAAGTTTCTCATCTCGGGAAATATGGTAGATATGGCAGTAGGTTTTATCTTTGGTGGTGCTTTTGCTACAGTAGTAAAGTCATTAGTAGCAAATGTAATTATGCCTCCAGTAGGTTTGTTAATGGGAAAAGTAGATTTTTCTCAATTATTTATTCCATTAGATGGTAATTCGTATGCCACATTGGCAGCAGCTGAAAAAGTAGGTGCACCAGTTATTAAATATGGTGCGACAATTAATGATATTATTTCATTTATT
The DNA here is from genome assembly GCA_026991605.1 of Sulfurovum sp. Taxonomy (GTDB): domain Bacteria; phylum Campylobacterota; class Campylobacteria; order Campylobacterales; family Sulfurovaceae; genus Sulfurovum. The sequence continues at coordinate 29,232 of JALXBG010000164.1, read as the reverse complement.
ATTTTAGGATTTGTTGTGTTTATGTTTATCAAAGCATATAACAAAATGAAAGAACCAGAAACTGAAACAGCACCAACAACAAAAGTATGTGGTGAGTGTGCAATGGAAATACCAGTAGCTGCAAAAAAATGTGGTCACTGTGGAAGTACAAACGTATAGATATATCACACTTAAAACAAGGCTTTAAATAAAGCCTTGTTTTTCACTTCACGATCCTCTTTATCACTTCAGAACAAATAGTCAGTCCAAAAGCACCTGTTACGCCTACAAAAGAACCTTTCTCTTTACATTTGTCTTCTTCTGGTGAAAACACCACTGTAAAATTTCTATCGAACTTTGCTTTTTTGAGTTCATTACGTATTTTACGTGCAAGTGCATCACCATGGGTTTTCCATATGGAGGCGACTTCTATTTTATTGGTCTCAAAACGTTTGGCAGAGCCTACGGACATGATGAGTTTTTTATAACACTTCTTTGCGACTTCTATCTTGACCTTGGTAGTGTCTGCTGCGTCTATGATGATGTCATAAGGATCAAAGTCAAAACTCTCTACCCAGACCATAGTCATTTGTTGATGTATTGTTTGTATGCCAGGGTAGAGCTTGGCTAAAGTGGCTATCTTACTTTCTCCTACTGCTTCGGAGCCTATCTGTCTATTTTGGTTTGTCTCATCGTAAATATCATAATCGAGTATTGTAATGTCACTCACTCCTGAACGGTAAAGACAGTCTAAGGCATAGGAGCCAACACCACCTATACCAAGTATGAGTATTTTTGATTTTTGTATCTTTTGGAAGTTTTCTTCCCCAAATAATATACGACAACGTTCAAATCTCATTTATATCCATTTTTTTAAATTTTCTATTTCATTATAATCTGTCATATCTAATTTTACAGGTGTTACAGAAATATAGTCGTTATTGACAGCTTCAAAGTCTGTGGTATGCCCTTTGGTCTCCATCCAACCAAGCTCTGGCAATCCTATCCAGTAGTACTCTTTGCCTCGTGGGTTGTAGTGTACTTCGGCATTGTGCGCATAGAGTCTGTTCCCTGCGCGTGTAACTTTAAATCCTTTGCACTGTGCAGAAGGAATGGGAGGGATATTCACATTTAAAAACTTACGCTCAGGAAGAGGGAAGTTCCCCTCAAATATTTTGTTTACCAAAAAGACAATACTCTCTTGCGCTAAACCATACCCAAACTCAACGATGCTCTTGCCATGCTCTGCATAGACTTGACTTATGGCAATGGCAGGAATGCCTTGCAGTACGGCTTCCATGGCAGCTGAAGCCGTACCGGAGTAGGTGATATCCTCACCCATATTGGAACCGATGTTAATACCGGAGATGACAATGTCAGGTCTGTTCTCTTTGCTAAAAAGTTTGTTGAGTGCTAAAAATATACAGTCAGAGGGTGTGCCATCATCTAGTTTATAGAAGTGTTTTTGTATCTCTATGAAGTGTAGTGGTCTAGTAAGGGTGAGGGAGTGTCCACAGGCAGACTTTTCTGTACTGGGAGCAACAACAGTTACTTTTCCTAAGGGTTTGAGTGCTTCTACTAAAGCCAAGAGACCCTTAGAGTCGTAGCCATCGTCATTGGTGATTAAGATATGCTTCATTAGTGTATACTTTATGATTAATTTGAGCACTATTATAACTTATTTGCTATAATACTTATAATCAATCAATAAACAAGGATAAATCGTGCAAAAAGAGCCGATGTTAGAAGTAACGTACAAAAAATTATCAGAAGAATTAGAACAACTTAAAACGCATGAGCGTGGCAATATAGCTGCCATTATAGATGAGGCAAGAGCGCAAGGGGATTTGAAAGAAAATGCTGAGTATCATGCTGCAAAAGATCAGCAAGGACTTATGGAAGCACGTATTGCTGAATTGACTGATGTGGTAGGACGTGCACAGGTAGTTGACCCTTCCACGCTTGCACACGATCGTGTGAGTTTTGGCTCTACAGTTGAACTTGTAGACCAGGAGACAGATGAGGAATTGATTTACACAATAGTTGGTGGACAAGAATCAAACCCAAGTAAAGGGTTCATCTCTTTTCAGTCACCTTTGGCTAAAGTACTTTTAGGAAAAGAAGAGGGTGATGAAGTAAGTATCACCTTGCCATCGGGTAAAAAAACGTATGATATTGAAGAAGTGTCGTATGTAGAGATAGTATTGGATTAATGTAGGGTGGGTTTTCTAACCCACCAATGGGAGATATGATATGATAAAAGTAGGAATTGTAGGTGCAAGTGGGTACACTGGCTTAGAACTGGTAAAAATGTTGGTGACACATAGTGGCTTTGAACTGACCTACTTGGCTACTACGCAAGGAGGCATCAAGGTAGAGGAGTTACACCCGTCACTTGTAGATGTTATTTCTCTACCTGTAGAAAAAGCTGATGTTGAGGCAGTAGTAGAACGATGTGACCTTGTCTTTTTGGCATTGCCACATAAAGCTTCTATGGGCTTTGCAAAAAAACTTTTAGAAAAAGGTGTAAAAGTGGTTGACCTTTCGGCTGACTACCGTTTAGACCTAGATGCCTACGAAGCAAACTACTGTCCACATGAAGATAAAGAGCATTTAGACGATTCAGTGTATGCACTTATAGAGTACTATCGTGAGGAGCTGAAAAAGACAAACTTGGCAGCAGGACCAGGGTGTTACCCAACAGCAACACTTCTAGGTATATTGCCTTTCATCCCTTACCTTGATGAGAACAGCCCACTTTTTGTAGATGCAAAATCTGGGGTAAGTGGTGCAGGTAAAAAACTTACTGAGCTCAATACCTTTGTAAATGTCAATGAAAATATCTTTGCCTACACCCCACTCAAACACCGTCATGCACCAGAGATTGCAGAGAAGATAGAGAAGGTACATGGTGTAAAGATGAATGTAAACTTTGTACCACATCTCATCCCTGCAACACGTGGTGAATTGGTATCAGTCTATGGTGTACTTAAAGAGGACATCGACCCACTTGCCATACTTAAAGAGCACTACAAAAATGACCCATTCATACGTATACGTGAAACACCAGTAGACATTAAAAGTACTGCTGGTACGCATTTTTGTGATATTTTTGCAGCTAAAAATGGCAATGCACTTTTTGTAAGCTCTGCTATAGATAACCTACTGCGTGGAGCATCATCACAAGCATTGGCAGCTGCAAATTTGATGTGTGGGTATGAAGAGGGGATGGGATTGCCAGTGATTCCTTATATGCCGTAAATATATAACTTTAATTAAAGCACTATATAATGAATACCCTGTTGCAGGTAAGGTGATTGTATTTTATTATACTTCCCTACATAAATAATAAAAGGTCAAGTAAACTTTAAGAGTCAAACATTTATCTTAAGGCTTTGTAGGGATAAATGTTACAACAGTATCTATTTGGATAGGGGTCCAAATTGGCTTGTCATTAAAATTATTCATTTTTGTACCTATATTAAACTCCATAGCATTACAAAATCCATCTCTATCATAATCAGCTAATCCATCTTTTTCATTGAGCGGGTTAAAACCTAATGTTATTTCATCACTATCACTAATACCATCATTATCATCATCTAGGTCTATGTTATCTGCTATACCATCGTTATCTGTATCTTTTATATTCAATTTTATGATGGTTAAACCATTGCTTCCATTTCCTATATAAATATAATTTCCTATAGAAGTTACAGCATCTCCAGAAGAAGACGGAGTATCATATGTACCTACATATTTAGGAGAAGTTGGATTTGAAATATCTATTATATTCAACTCACCGACTACATGAGAAAGATAAGCATAATTATTTGAAATACTTATTCCACTTCCAGCAAATCCTTTTGGGCTTGTACTTACACTTTTAGGTGAAGCAGGATTTGAAATGTCTAAAATATGTAACCTTTCTGCGTAAGAACCTGATACATAAGCATATTTGCCTTTGATTTGCACACCAAAACTAACTCCTGTATCATATTTACTTATATATATAGGAGAAGCTGGGTTTGAAATATCTATAATTTCTAATCCATTGAAACCAGCTATATAAGCATAGTTTTTTGAGATGTCTATACTAACACCAGAAACATGTGTCTTATATGTATTCACAACTATAGGAGATGCTGGATTTGAAATATTAATAATTTGTATTTCCCCTATACCATCATCTACAACATATGCATAGTTTCCTTTCAAAGCTAAATCACCTGAGTTTACTTCATTAAAAACTTTACCTACAAATGTAGGGTGAATGGGATTAGTAATGTCTATAATTTGTAATCCTGTAAAGCTAGTTGCGATATAAGCGTATTTACCTCTGATTACAACTTTCTTAGCAGAGTTTATTATCGGTAGATCAGATTCACCTCCATAATATGAACCTACAATTATAGGTGCTTTATGATTTGAAATATCTATAATCTTTAGTCCAGCAAAACCATCTGCAACATATGCATACTTTCCTTTTATACTCACACCATGTGAAAGACCATCAGTATCACATCTAGATATAAATGTAATAGGAGCAGGCTTTTCTACTATATTGTTTGACTTAAAAGTGTTATCTGACATAAGTATATTAGTTTTAAATATAAGTAATATGCTTAGTATATACAGTAATTTTTTCATATTTATTGCATCCTTAGTAATATTTTCAAAGTTTAATTTTTCTTTTAGATTTTGTATATTTTTCAGTATAGTAAAAACATGTTTAAACTCTTCTTCTAGTTTAAATCTAGACACAATATATACTTAAAGACAAATACAAGGACTATTTTATACTAATTTTTAAATTACGAACAGTGAAAGAGATAAATGATACAATATGTAATTATTGATAAAGATAATAATAGTAAAAGTATTCTTACTTAGAGTAGTATATGGGTGAGAATAATAGTTAAAAAAGGGGTATAATGCTTACAATCAAAGAAAATGCCATCTTTATAGCAGACTCCCACTACCCACATCATAGTAATGCCTTCTTAAAAACATTACAAAAGTTAGAGAATGGAGAGATAAAAACCTCTCAAATCTTTTTGATGGGTGACAACTTCGATTTACTTTTTGGACATAATGAGTACATTCAAACTTTTGTAGAGGAAGCCATAGCTTTACTTCAGAAACTCTCAAAAACTATAGAGATACACTATTTTGAGGGGAATCATGACTTCTGTCTAAAAGATATATTTACAAATATGAATGTCTATACAAGGGATGAACAGCCAGTAGTCTTTTCTTTAAATGATAAAAAGGTCGCTATTTCTCATGGTGATAAGTATGTTACTGGCTTCGGGTATGACCTGTATTGTAAAGTGTTACGAAACAAAAGTACACTGACATTACTCAAGCCATTTGAAGAAGCTATCATCAATCATCGTATGAAAAAACTCTCACAGAAACATATATGTCACACCTTTCATGGCTTTGAAAAACGTGTGGAAGCGATACTTGAAAATTATAAAGAGGCAGACCTTGTTATAGAAGGGCATTTTCATCAGTCTCGTGTAGTGGGCAAATATATCTCTTTACCCTCTCAGGCATGTCAAGGCATGGTAGCACAGCTAGAAGAGGGTGAAGTGGTGTTTAAAAGCCTCTAATGGTCTATATTACGCTCTTTACAGTCTCTTTTTTAGCGGCTACTTTATTGCCCTTAGGTTCTGAGGGCTTACTGCTGTACGATATCTCGCAAAACGATTCTCTACTTTTACTTTGGTCTGTCGCTACGGTGGGGAATACTTTAGGTTCTATGCTAAATTATTGGTTAGGGCTAAAGGGTGAAGTGTATCTTGAAAGTAAAGGGCATCTCTCAAAAGAAAAGATGCATAAAGCAAGAGGATTTTTCTCCAAATATGGAGGGTGGACACTGCTTTTGTCATGGGCTCCCATTATCGGAGACCCTTTAACATTTATTGCAGGGGTATTGCGCTACAACTTTAAGTACTTTACACTTATAGTCTTTGTAGCTAAAGGTCTGCGTTATGCAGTCATCATTCTCTTAGCAAGTAGTTTGTCTGTATAGAAACTTCCAAATGGTATGAGTGACAAAATAGCGTAGAATGCAGTTTCTTTAAGTGTAAACCCAGCTTCTTTTTTGGCTTCGATGATTTGGTAGATGAATACAAAAACAAGCACACCATGGATAGAACCCATGATTTTAGTGGCTATAGGGTAACCAAAACTATACTTCAACGGCATAGCTACAAAAAGTAAAAGTATGTATGATATCCCCTCTATTTTATTGATAAGTTTAAACTTTAGTAATTCGGACATATTTTCTCCTAGATAATTTTTAAAGAAGTATAACCAAAGATGTTTAATAAAAACTATTTTTAGGCTATAATCATTTTAATTTATTACAAAGGAACGAATATGAAATATGAAATACGTGATTATGATTTTGACATTATTGAGATGGTAAAGGCGGGTTGGGAACGTATTAATGGTGTAAAAACACAGTTCATTGCAGGGTTTGCCATCTACATAGCTGCGGCAATTATCGTACAATTGACACTTGGTTTGGTTTTTCCTCAAGGAACAACAGAAGCACCAAATTTTCTGAATCAACAAATAGTAGGCATATTGAGTTACCCTGTACTTATGCCAATTATGGCAGGTATCATAATGATGGCTATCCAACAGTATCGTGGAGAAACTGTTGATTTCAAATCTGTATTCAATTATTTTTATATGACAGGTAAATTGGCATTGGCTGGAGTGATTATTTATGTATTGACTGTTATTGGATTTTTATTGTTTATCATACCTGGTATTTATGTTTCTGTAGCGTATGCTTTTACTATTCCACTTATTATCGATAAAAACATGGATGTATGGGAAGCGATGGAGCTTTCAAGAAAAACAGTCACAAAGCACTGGTTTAAAGTAGCAGGGCTTATGGGGTTGCTTAGTATCATTGTATTCATCAGTGCCATACCTCTAGGTATTGGACTTGTGTGGACTATACCACTCATGTTTGTCACTCTATATGGATTGGCGTATCCTGTGATGTTTGAGGGTGAAGTATAAGATATAGCTAGCTAGCCACTATGGTATGGGCTAGCTGTTGTGACCATTTTGGTCTAAAATTATAAATGACAGACTACTGTCGTTTACTTACCCTATCAACTCCGCACACAAGTCAAACCTATTATGTGTCATCAAATGCACTTTTCCGTGCTCTTTCATTACCCCATCAAAGATACGTTTAGAGAGTGCAAATCCAACTTCACGTTCTTTGTCTGCACCGTCCATAGCTGCAAGGTTCATCTCATCTATGATCTCTTTGGGTACGTTGATACCTGGCACTTTATCGTCTATGAAGTTAGCAGTTCTTGCTGCTACGATAGGGAACTGTCCTAGGACAAGATGTGCCTCTTTTGCTGTCTCTCTGATGCTCTCTTCTTTGGCTTCCTCCAACAGTGCTAAGAGTTCTTTGGCATTGTCTAAATCATACACAGGCTGTGTGATGATGGCACGTGCCCCGTAGTTGAGCTTTTTCACCATACGCTTTTTGAGAGAGTCCATGTTTTTGGCATAAGAGTTCGTCACTGCAAACGGGTAGATGGGTTTTGGTGCAGGTTTGAGTAGTTTGTTGCTGTAGTCTACCCCTTTGTTTAGATGGTGGATGATACTTAGAAGTAGGGTAGAGTCACGCTCTAGTACACCTTTGACATCTGGCTGGTCAGAAAACTTTGCAGGGTCACCTGTGAGTGCCAAGATACAGCGCAGGTCAAAGTCATTAGCCCCAAGCAGGGTAGACTGTAGAGAGAGCTTGTTTTTGTCTCTCATACTCATGGTAGCGATGACTGGCTTGCCAAAGGTTTGTTGTACTTTTATGGCTGAAAGTACCCCAGACATTTTGAGTTTTGCCAAGGGGTTGTCTGTACAGGAGAAGCCTGTGACTTTGTCTTGCAGGTTGTGCTTTTTAATGTCAGCGATGATAGTATCTATAGATGCACCATGGGGTGGGTTAATCTCAACCGTAATAAACTCTTTTTCAAGGCAAAGGACGTCACAAAATTTTTCAAACATAGATTTCTCGTTATATTATAGATTTATTGATATAATTCTATCAAAATAATACTGTAGGGTGGGTTTTCCAACCCACCGTGAACGAAGTTCAAATATCAATCATATTTATGATTGTGGTGGGTTAGAAAACCCACCCTACATATAAAGGTACGCACATGTCTAAACTAGCAGTCTTTGACTTTGACTCCACACTTATGGATGGTGAGACCATCGACTTTTTCGCTGATGTCCTTGGGTTTAAAGAGGAAGTGGTAGCTATTACCGAACGTGCTATGGAAGGTGAGTTGGACTTTTACGCTTCACTTGTAGAACGTGTGGCACTACTTAAGGGCTTACCTCAAAGCAAAATAGAAGAGATATGTAAAAACCTCCCTATGATGCCAGGTGCACAAGAAGTGGTCTCAGGACTGAAAGAACGAGGCTACACAGTGGTCTGTTTCTCTGGAGGCTTTAGAGATGCCACCAAGCCAGCATGTGAGAAACTGGGCATAGATGCAGACTTCTCAAACTTTCTTCACGCAGATGATGAGGGTATACTGACCGGTGCAGTAGGTGGAGAGATGATGTACTCACAAGCCAAAGGTGACATGATAGTACGCCTGCAAGCTTTACTTGGCGTTGACCGTAAAGATACCCTTGTTGTGGGTGATGGAGCCAACGACCTAAGTATGTTTGCCTATGCAGACACACGTGTGGCATTTTGTGGGAAACCTATATTAAAAGAGGCAGCTACACATTGCGTAGATGTCAAGGACTTAACAGAGATTTTGAAGATAGTATGATGAATATACAAGCACTTACAGCAAAAGCACAGACATACACCCAAACGCTTTTGAGTCAAGTGTTTTTCCATGATGACACACATAAAGCAGTCATTGTTTATGATACAGACTGTACGCTCTCCCAGATTCTCTCACAAGCGTATCATGCCAATTTACCCGATGCCATTTTTATCAATTTTCATAGCAAAACACCTGAAGAAATACGTGCACTCTTTGATACTTTAGATGCTTTAGATATGGTGATACTCATTCAGTCTACCAACTTTCGTTTAGATGCATTTAGGATACGTGTAGAGCTCTTTAAACGTAAGATAAAGGTACTTGAACACCCACACCTAAGTCGCATGAAAGAAGAGGAAGTAGCACATTACATAAACGCTTTGGAGTATGATACTAAGAACATCAAAGAAACAGGACTAAACCTCAAAGCCAAGATGGATGTCACAGAGACATGTGTCGTACATAGTGGAAAAGAGCAGTGTAGTGGCGAGCAGTTACATTTCCCCGTAGGTTTTGAACCTATAAAACTAAACATTGGAGACTACTCTACTATGCCAAATGTAGGAGGGCAGTTTCCCATAGGCGAAGTGTTTACTGAGTCTACAGAACTTACAGCCGTTAACGGTAGGGCAACAGTCTTTGCCTTTGCCGACACTAGCTACAGAGTCAACAAACCTAAACAACCTATCACCATCATCATAGAAGATGGCATCTTGGTGGACTGCGAGAACAGCACGCCTGAGTTTGATGAAGTGCTGTCTATCATACGTGAGGGAGAAGAAGTAGTCTGGGTAAGAGAACTAGGCTTTGGACTCAACCGTGGCTTGACTAAAACCAAGATAGTCTCTGACATAGGCAGTTACGAACGTATGTGTGGTGTGCATCTCTCTTTAGGTCGTAAACATGGTATGTATGCTAAGCCAGGATTTAAACGTGGAGATGGGAAGTTTCATGTAGATATATTTGTAGATACTACAACTGTGGTGTTAGATGATGAAGTGGTTTTTGAAGAGGAAGTGTGGGTAGTGTAAATTACTATTTACATTTATTGTTGATTGTGTTATAATTTAATAACATTAGCGAAGGAGTTTTTATATGCATTTAAATATAGATATTGACACGCACAAATCAAATCTTTTTTTAGATTTACTCAATGTACTTAAAGAAGATAATATGATTAATGATTTTAAAATTGTAGAAACTACAAATAAACTCTCCAGTTACGAGAAAGAGTTATTGCAAGACATAGAACAAATCTCTGCAACCCTTCAGAGTGCAAACAGTGGGCAAGGTAGAAAAAAAGAGATGACACTTAATTTTTAATGTCATACACTATCATAGAACAAGACCTTTACCTAAAGGCGCTTAAAAAACTTTCCAAAAAATACAAACATATTGAAGATGACATAGAAAACTTCTTACTAAACATGACCTCACTTGATGACTTGGGTATCGAACTAAAAAATAATGTCTATAAGGTACGCATAGCCAATAGTAATAAAAACAAAGGTAAAAGTGCAGGGTATAGACTGATATCTTATGTTAAACTTGTTGATAGCGAAATACATCTTATCTATATTTATGACAAAAGCAGCCTAGAAAATATAAGCGAAAAAGAGTTAGATACCATTCTGTTGAAGCAGTTGTAGTTTGTAGAATTGTAAGGTATCGTTTGCTAACGCACCAAATATTGGTAAAGAGAAAAATCTTTGCTCTTATGATATATTTAATATTTAGTTCCTCTAAATTATAATGATGATTGATTACTTATTTCAACCTGATATAATCAGAAAATAAAACCAAGGGAGTGCAACTATGCCAAAACAAACGTGTACGATAAAAGGTATATTCTTACAACTCCTCACCTACAGAAAAGAAGTAATATTAGGAAATATTATAGCTGTTGCCTCTACACTTCTGGTGGTTGCCATCCCTCTTTTTATCCCTATACTTGTCGATGAATTACTCTTGGGCAAAGACCATGGGTTTATCTCTTGGATAAGCCAACACCTCTTTACCTCCGATACGAAAGGCTACGTTCTTTTTGTATTGGCTATTATTATCGTGCTTCGTGTGTTGAGTACGGTATTATCGATACTACAGAGTAAAGTATTTGTTTCCATATCAAAAAATATTACTTTTAAAATGAGGGAGTCTCTGCTTAGGCATCTCAAACGTGTTTCACTCAAAGAGTATGAGATGATGCGGGTGGGAGCAGTGACTTCTAAGCTCGTGACAGATGTAGAGACCATCGATGGATTTGTGAGTTCTACTATTTCTAAACTCATTGTAGCGGTGTTGATGTTGGTCTTTTCTGCGGTGATACTTTTATGGATAAATTGGCAGTTGGCTATTTTCATTCTTATTACCAACCCTGTTGTAGTATTGTTTACCGTGAAGCTTGCAAGAAATGTAGGGGAATTGAAGAAAGAAGAGAACAAAGCTGTGGAAATGTTTCAAGCCTCTTTAACTGAAACTTTGGAGCTTTTTCATCAGATACGTGCAGCAAACAAAGAGGAGTATTTCTTTGAACAGAGCCGTATCAAGGCAGATGATTTACGTACACATGCTATAAACTACGGCTACAAAAGTGACCGCGCGATGAAGTACTCTTATCTTGTCTTCTTGGCAGGCTATGAGATATTTAGAGCAGTAAGCATCTTGGCTGTGGCGTATTCGGACCTTTCTGTAGGGCTAATGTTGGCAGTTTTTTCTTACCTTTGGGTGATGGTGACACCGATACAGGATATCATTAACTTTCAGTATGTTCTCTCTACAGCAAAGGCTGCGTGTAAGCGTATAGACAGCATCTATGCCTTGGAACAAGAGCCAGTGGTAGAGGAAAAATGTAATCCTTTTAAGGGACAGCATGCTATCGGTATAGAGGTGAAGGACCTTTCGTTTGCCTACCAAAAAGGTAAAAACATATTAACAAATATTAATTTACACATTGAGAAGGGGTGTAAAGTTGCTATTGTCGGTGCAAGCGGCTCTGGAAAGACAACGCTTTCCAATATTCTTGTAGGCTTTTATCCGCTCGATAGTGGCGAGATATTCTATGGGGGTGTGTCAAACAAAGCATTAAAACTTTCTACCATTCGTGAAAACATTCACCTAATCTTGCAACATCCTAAACTCTTTAATGATACAATGCTGTTCAATCTCACGCTAGGCAAAGAGTACAGCGATGAAAAGGTGCAAGAAGCACTGCACATTGCACAACTTGATGATGTCATAGCAGGGTTGGATTTGGGACTTGATACACTTGTCGGAAAAGACGGTATCAAGCTCAGTGGAGGACAAAGACAACGTGTTGCTATTGCCCGTATGATTTTGAGTGATCCTAAAGTGGTCATTTTCGATGAATCTACGTCAGCATTGGATGTGCATACAGAGGTGAAACTCTTTGAAGCATTACACGACTTTTTGTCTGAAAAAACGGTGATTACCATCGCACATAGGCTTAGCACTATAAAAAGTGCTGAGTTTATCTATGTACTCGAAGATGGAGAAGTAGTAGACAGTGGTTCACCACAAGAGTTGTTGTCTAAAGATGAGAGCTATTTTAGCTCGATGATATAAAAGGGAAACATTGGATATTTTTCAAGCGATAATCATAGGGATTATTGAAGGTTTTACAGAATTTTTACCCATCTCTTCTACGGGTCATATGATAGTGGCTTCACAGTTTTTGGGTGTAGACCAAGATGCTGTGACCAAAGCCTATGAAGTCATTATCCAGTTCGCAGCTATCTTGGCTGTGATGCTGATTTACAGAGAAAAAATTACACTTAAAAAAATAGATTTATGGCTTAAACTTCTTCTGGCTTTTCTTCCTCTTGCCATTGTTGGCTTCATTTTTAAAGACCAAATCAAAGCATTGTTTAACGTAGAGACTGTGGCATGGATGTTTATCATCGGTGGGGTTGTCTTTTTGATTGTTGAGTATTTTTACAAGCCCAAAGAACATACGGTAAAAGAGGTAGAAGAAGTCACTTATGCTCAAGCATGGTGGGTTGGTTTTGCTCAAATATTCTCATTAGTCCCTGGGACAAGCAGAGCAGGGGCAACCATCATCGGGGGTATGCTCTCTGGACTTGACAGAAAAACTGCTTCAGATTTCTCTTTCTTACTTGCTATTCCTGTCATGGGAGCCGTGAGTGCGTATGATTTACTCAAACACTATAAAGAGTTTGCCGATGCCAATTGGGTAGCCTTTGGCATAGGATTTGTGGTTGCCTTTGTGGTGGCGTATATTACAGTAAAGCTCTTTTTGGTTTTTATACAAAAATTTACTTTTGTACCTTTTGGAATATATAGGATACTGTTTGGAGTTTTATTGTTGATGATATTATAACGTAGGGGCAATCCCTCGTGGTTGCCCTTTTATGTGGGGATTATATATTGTGGATACCATTTTATCAAGGGTACCCACAAGGGGTACCCCTACGATATTGAATTTATAGAGCCTCTCACGAGAGACTCTCTTAAGTTCAAAAGATTTTTGGACAAATTTATGATGTAGGGGTAGACCCGTGTGTCTACCCTTTTGCAAAAGGCAAAATATGAAATTTTCAGAGTTTAATTTTCACCGCGATATTGCTAAAGGGGTGAAGATAGCAGGGTTTAGAGAACCAAGCCCTATACAAGAAGAGGCGATACCAATCATCGCTTCAGGTTCAGACCTCGTGGGACAAGCCCACACAGGTACAGGAAAAACAGCAGCCTTTGGTTTACCGATGATGGATAAACTTGCTAGTGGTGAAATAGAACGTGCCTTGGTCATTACCCCAACACGTGAACTGGCTACTCAAGTTGCCGATGAGCTTTACCATTTAGGACGTTTTGCAGGTATTCGTACGCTCACTGTTTATGGTGGTGTAGGGTATGGACGTCAAATTGCACTTATCCATAAGGGTGTGCAAATTGTTGTGGCAACACCAGGAAGACTCAAAGACCTTTACAAAAAAGGTAAAATTGATGTTTTTAACCCTGAAATAGTCGTACTTGATGAAGCAGATGAGATGCTTGATATGGGCTTTTTGGATGAGATAAAAGAGATATTTGAGTATATCCCTCAAAACAGACAGACATTACTTTTTTCAGCAACTATGCCAGAACCTATTAAACAATTGGCTAATGACATTTTATATCAACCACAATTTATTTCTGCTGTAGGAGATGATGAGACTACGAATAACATCATTGACCAGCGCTACTACATGATTAACGAAAGCCAAAGAGATGAAGCACTCATTAAACTACTTGAAACAGAAGAGACAAACAAGTGTATTGTCTTCTGTCGTATGAAGCGTGAAGTAGACAGATTGACTGAACATTTACAGGCACTAGGTTTTAGTGCAGGAGGTCTGCATGGTGACTTGGAACAAAGAGACAGAGAAATAATGATTAAGTCTTATAGAAGGTCAGAAATCAAAATCATGGTGGCAACCGATGTTGCTGCACGTGGACTTGATGTAAAAGATGTCACACATGTCTTTAACTTTCACATCCCTTTTGATCCTCAGTCTTACGTACACCGCATAGGACGTACAGGACGTGCAGGTAAGAGTGGACAGGCGATTACACTTGTCACTACTGAAGAATTTAGAGAACTTCAGCGTATTCAAAAAGAGGTAGGGGCAGAGATGCGTTTAGCTACATTACCAGGCGGTGATGGGTTAGATGATACAGGGCGTGAATACCTTGCAGAGCAGATTCGTGGTATACCTATCCACAATGATGCGGTAGATATGTTGGAGTATATGTCAAATATGGAGAAAGAGTTACTTTTAGAGAAGCTCATGTCACGACTTATTGAGCAAGAGAAACAACATATTGGATCACAAATTGGATTTGACCAAGAGACTGTAGATACGATGATGGAAAATTATGTAGGTGAGAAAAAAGCTACGCGAAATAACAATCGTCGTAGAAAACGTAGATAATTCTCTATTTTTAACTAGTAGCAAGCAAAACTATTTTAATATTTGAGTTACAAAACTAGTAGAACTTTTATTCAAAGGTGGGATATATGGAAATCGATTTAGTAGGTGAAGGCCTAAAGTTTATGGTACTGGGGATGGCAATTGTCTTTATCTTCCTCATGGTACTCGTTCAGGTAGTGAAGCTGCAAGCTTTTCTTATCAATAAATTCTTTCCAGAGAAAGCACCTGAAGTAACTCCAACTGCTTCAAATACTACACAAGAAGCACACCACGTCGCTGCTATCGTCGCAGCAGTGAGTGAATTTCGTAAAAATCAATAAACAAGGTATCGTAAATGGCTAAAAAATACATTGATGTAATGGACACAACCTTTAGAGACGGATTCCAATCTGTCTTTGGTGGGCGTGTCCTTATGGATGACTTTTTTCCTGCAGTAGAAGCAGCAAAAAATGCAGGGATAAATCACTTTGAATTTGGTGGTGGAGCAAGATTCCAATCACTTTTCTTCTATTTACAGGAAAATGCATTTGATATGATGGATGGATTCAGAGAGATCGTAGGAAAAGAAGCAAACCTTCAAGTACTTTCACGTGGTATCAATACTGTGATGTTAGACACAGGTAGCCGTGAGATGATTGACCTTTTTGCAAAAATGTTTGCAAAACATGGTACAACAACGGTACGTAACTTCGATGCTCTAAATGATATTAATAACTTGGCATTTTCTGCAGAAGCTATTAAAAAGCATGGTATGAGTCATGAAGCAGTA
The DNA here is from genome assembly GCA_026991605.1 of Sulfurovum sp. Classification (GTDB taxonomy): domain Bacteria; phylum Campylobacterota; class Campylobacteria; order Campylobacterales; family Sulfurovaceae; genus Sulfurovum. The sequence goes on along the minus strand of JALXBG010000164.1, from coordinate 13,702 downwards.
GTAACAATGATGGATTTACCTCCAGGATGTAAGGGTGCACACGATGTGCCATTTTATGAAAAAACATTAAGAAATATTTTAGATTCTGGTATTGCATTTGACAGTATCTGTTTCAAAGATGCATCAGGAACAGCAAACCCACATAAAATCTATGAAACGATTTCAATGGCAAGAAAGCTTCTTGGTGAGTCTGTGCACTTAAGACTTCACACGCATGAAACTGCAGGTGTATCTGTAGCCGCATATCTTGCGGCACTTGAAGCAGGTGCAAATGGTATCGATATGGCGGCATCACCAGTATCTGGTGGTACATCACAACCAGATATCTTGACTATGCTTCATGCAACAAAAGGGACTAACTATAACCTTGGTGATTTGAAATTAGATAAAGTACTTAAGTATGAAGAGAGACTCAAAGAGTGTCTGAGTGAGTACATGATACCACCTGAAGCAACACAGGTTTCTCCTCTTATTCCATTCTCTCCTATGCCTGGTGGCGCACTTACAGCAAACACACAGATGATGAGAGACTCTGGAGATTTAGAGAAATTTGATGAAGTTATTGCAGCGATGAAAGAAGTGGTTGAACGTGGGGGTTATGGAACATCTGTAACACCAGTCAGTCAATTCTACTGGCAACAAGCGTATGCAAACGTGATGTTTGGTCCATGGAAGCAAATTGCTCCAGGGTATGGTCGTATGGTACTTGGTTACTTTGGTAAGACGCCTGTAGAAGCGGACAAAGAAATCATGGAACTTGCAGCTCAAAAGCTTAAACTAGATCCTACTACGGAAAATCCTTTAGACCTTGCAGATAGAGATGAAACAAAATCTATTGCACACTGGACTAAAGTGTTGGAAGAAGAAGGCTTGGAAGCGAGTGATGAAAATATTTTTATTGCTGGAGCTTGTGATCAAAAAGGTATTGCGTTCTTGAAGGGTGAAGGCCCTCTCATGGTAAGAAAAGGTAAAAATAATTGTAGTGGAGATAGTGAAATGGCAGGAAATTATACAGTAGTAGTAGATGGTAAACAATACAGCGTTCAAGTAGCAGAGGGTGAGGGTGATATTCAAATAGCACCAACAACTGCAGCGGCAGCTCCAGCAGTGGCAGCTCCAGCAGGACCAAGTGGGACAGGAAGTCTTGAGATTCTTTCTCAAACCCCAGGAAATGTATGGAAAATTCTTAAAAACCCAGGTGATACGGTAGCAGAGGGTGATATTATTATGATTCTTGAAGCGATGAAAATGGAAATCGACATTGCAGCGCCACAAGCTGGTAAAATTGCTTCTATCAATGTAAATGTAAACGACACAGTCGCAGACGCTCAACTTTTAGCCACAATGGAGTAAGCATGAAGCTCAAACAACTTTTACTTTCTCTGCTGTTTATGTTTGCATTGTTTACTAATGCTGCAATAGCAAATGAACATGCAGGTGCGACTGAATTTAAAACTCAGGCAGAACTCATTGCAGAAGAACAGGCTAATTACAAGGAAAAAAGTGTTGTTGGTCTAATAGAATCTTTTTTTGAAACAACAGGTATAAATGCTATTGTGAATCCTAAAGAGGGTGTAAAAAATGGACAGGGTGCAGAGATCTCTTTATTTGCACAAAGTTGGGGACGTGTGATTATGTTCCTTATTATCTTTGTACTTTTCTATTTGGCTATTGCAAAAGGTTTTGAACCTTTACTTCTTTTACCTATCGCCTTTGGTGGGTTGCTCGCCAATATACCAGTAGCCAATATGTCTGGACCAGATGGTATGTTGGGTATCATTTATAGTATGGGTATTCAAAATGAGTTCTTCCCTCTGCTCATCTTTATGGGTGTAGGTGCGATGACAGACTTTGGCCCACTTCTTGCTAATCCTAAGACTGCACTACTTGGTGGTGCAGCACAGTTTGGTATCTTTGGTTCATTGGTAGGTGCTGCGGCACTTTCACAGTATACTGGTATGGTTGACTTTACAATGAAACAGTGTTCAGCGATTAGTATTATCGGTGGTGCCGATGGTCCTACTTCTATTTTTATTGCCTCTGCACTTGCACCTGAAATGTTAGGTGCTATTGCGGTTGCTGCATATTCATATATGGCGTTGGTACCTGTTATACAACCACCGATAATGAGAGCACTTACAACAAAAGAAGAGCGTCAAATCGTTATGAAAACGACAAGAAAAGTCAATAAGCTTGAAAAACTTATTTTTCCTTTGGTGGTCATTATGATGATTGCACTTGTTTTACCTGATGCCTCTCCACTTATGGGAGCCTTTGCTTTTGGTAACTTTGCCAAAGAGTCAGGTGTGGTTGACAGACTTTCAAATGAGATGCAAAACTCATTAATTAATGTTGTGACTATTTTCTTAGGTTTTGGTGTAGGAATGACACTTCAGGCAGACAAATTCCTTGTGGCTGAGAGTTTGGGAATTATGGTTATTGGTTTGCTTGCATTCTCTGCAGGAACAGCTGCAGGTGTGCTTATGGCTAAACTAATGAATAAGTTTTCTAAAGAGCCTATTAACCCACTCATTGGCGCAGCAGGGGTTTCTGCAGTGCCTATGGCAGCTAGGGTTGCGTCTAAAGTTGGTTCTGAAGAGAAACCTGGAAACATCTTGCTTATGCATGCAATGGGTCCTAACGTGGCTGGTGTTATCGGTTCTGCTGTTGCAGCAGGTGTGTTACTTTCTATCTTTAAATAGCATATCAAAGGGAAGTGAATTTTTTATTTCCCTTTTTTATGACTTTTAGGGTATAAATCAGAAAACATTTGTTTTTTGATTTATGCTTTAGCATTAAACCAAATTTCTATTTTTTAGAAATAAAATTAATTATCTATAAAGAGGATACTATGAGTACCAAAACGCCCAACGGACTTGACAAACTGGGATTAAAAGACATCGGTGATGTATATTATAATTTAAGTTATGACGAGTTGCAAGCGCACGAAGTAAACAGTGGTGAGTGTAAAATCTCAACATCAGGCACAGCGATGTGTGATACGGGGATCTTTACAGGGCGTAGTCCTAAAGATAAATATTTTGTAGACCAAGCACCTTCAAATCAGCATATTGCTTGGGGTGATGTAAACAAAAAAATAAAAAAAGAAATTTATGATGAACTTCTTGATTTAACATTGACACAGCTTTCTGGAAAAAATATTTATGTAACAGATGTATATACTGGCGCAAGTGCTGCATCTAAACGTTCCATACGTTTCATTTCTGAAGTAGCATGGCAGGCACACTTTGTAAAAAATATGTTTATCCGTCCTACAGAGTCTGAACTTGAAAGATTTGAGCCTGATTTTACTGTTTACAATGCTTGTAAAACGGTAGATGAAAAATACAAAGAACATGGGTTAAACTCAGATGTTTATGTGGTTTTTAATATAGAAGACAATGTTTCTATCATCGGTGGAACTTGGTATGGCGGTGAGATGAAAAAAGGTATTTTCTCTATGATGAACTACTGGTTGCCACTAGAGGGTAAACTTTCTATGCACTGTTCTGCAAACGTAGGTGAAGATGAAGATGTATGTCTTTTCTTTGGTCTTTCAGGAACAGGTAAAACCACTCTTTCAACTGACCCTAAAAGAGCACTCATTGGTGATGACGAACATGGTTGGGATGACCATGGTGTCTTTAACTTTGAAGGTGGATGTTATGCGAAAGTCATTAATCTTGATGCAAAATCTGAGCCAGAAATTTATGGTGCTATTGTAAAAGATGCACTTCTAGAAAATGTAGTTGCTGATCCTACAGGTAAGGTAGACTATACAGATGGAAGCAAGACAGAAAATACGCGTGTCTCTTACCCCATAGAACATATCGAAAATCATAAAGAAGATTTACAAGCAGGACACCCAAATAACATCATTTTCCTCTCAGCAGATGCATTTGGTGTACTTCCTCCAGTCTCTAAACTTACAAAAGAACAGGCAATGTACTACTTCCTCTCAGGATATACTGCAAAAGTTGCCGGTACAGAGCGTGGTATTACTGAACCAGTGGCTACATTCTCCGCATGTTTTGGTGAAGCATTTTTACCATTGCACCCTACAAAATATGCAGAGCTTCTTGGTAAGAAGATCGATGAACATGGTGTAAATGTTTATCTTGTCAATACAGGTTGGACAGGTGGTCCATATGGTACAGGTAAGCGTATGAGTATTAAAGATACAAGAGCATGTATTGATGGTATCCTTAACGGTTCTATCAATGATGCTGAGTTTGATACGCTCCCACTCTTTAATCTACAGATTCCTAAAACCCTTGAAGGTGTGAAGGACAATAAAGTACTTAATCCTAGAGAGACGTGGGAAAACAAAGAGGAGTATGATGCGATGCTAGCTAAACTTGCAGGTATGTTCCAAGAAAATTTCCACCGTTATGATGATAATGGTGGTGAGTTTGACTTCGCAAGTGCTGGTCCACAACTCTAAACTAGCTTTCTATGATAAATACGCTTTATCATAGAAGCAAATACTTCTCTCTTTCTTCTGATATTTTCCATATTTTGTTTTAACTTTCCTATATTTAATTAGCCTTTTATCATCTGTATGCAAAAATAAATTAGTTCTTGTTCAAATAGCTTATTTACAAGGGATATTATAAATGAATATTATTATTGCTGGTGCGGGGAAAGTAGGATATAATCTTGCGAAAACACTCTCTATAGGGCATCAGATTACGATGATTGATAAAAATAGTGAAGCATTGCATCGTATTCAAGAAAACTTAGATGTATTAACCATTTGTGGGGATTTGGAAGATTCCAATATTTATCAAAATTTCATAGAGAAAGAAATTGATCTTTTTATTGCGGTGGCAGATGTTGATAATGTCAATCTTATTGCTTCTCTTATGGCAGATGCTATTTTACATATTCAACGGAAATTTATACGTCTACAAAAACATATTTTTGCAGAAGAAATTATCAGAGACAAACTTGATATTGATAAAATTATTTTCCCTACAAAACTTTCTTCATCTGCTGTGGCTTCTTTATTAAATTATCCAAAAGCAAATAATGTCAAATTTTTTAAATATACGGAAAATCGACTCATTTCGATACGTGTATCAAAAGATATTAATCCCTTTATATTGACATCTTCGCGTCCTTTTACTATTGCAGGGATAGAAAGAGATAAGAGATTTTTTATTCCACAAAATGATATACAGATAGAACCTAATGATCTTATATATTTGTTTGGTAAAGAAGATGACATCCGCGATGTTTGTACAGAACTTGAACCAGAAAATAGATCAGAAATACGGCGTTGTGTGGTTTTTGGTGGAGAAGGACTGGGTATTGCTATTGCCAAAGAACTTGTGGAAATTGGACACGATGTAAAATTGGTTGAGAAAAATATTGCCTTATGTGAAAAAGCAGATGAAGCGTTGGCAGGGAAAGCCAGTGTGATTAACTCAAAGTATAGTACGGATGATATTTTTGAAGAAGAAGGTCTCGATCAGGCAGATATTTTTATTGCTGCAACAAACAATGATGAATATAATATTATTAAGTGTTTAGAAGCAAAAGAAAAGGGCATTCATAAAGTTGTTGCTATCAATAATGAAATGGAGTATTATAATCTCATGCATGCATTAGGCATTATTGTTGTGCGTGGCCCTAAAATGAGTGCCTATAATAAAATTATGGAAGAGATTGGCTCAACTGGTGTTGTGATACAAAAAAGTTTTTGTGGTGCAAAGGCAACAGTCTTTATGCGTAAAATATTTCCAAGATCAAAACTTATCAATAAGATAATCAAGTCTATTCATGTGGAAAATTCTACAATCTATTATCTGCGTGATGAGAAAATATATTCTTTTATAGACAAAATAACACTTGAAGAAGATGATTTAATTCTTGCATTTTGTATTGAGCAGGAAAATCAAAAAGTGAAACAGTGGATTTATGAATTATAAAAATATCATTAAAATACTCTCTGTAATTGGTATGACAGTGTCTGCCATCTTTGTCTTAGATGCTTTGATTGGGGTGATATACCAAGAAAATTATCTTAAATTTTTAGCCTATGATACACTCTTCTTTTTGATAAATCTCTCAGTGTGGCTTATCCTTAGGAAGCATAACTTATCTCTCAAAATAAAAGAAAGTATATTGGTAGTGAATCTACTGTGGATACTACTGGGAATAGCAGGAGCTATACCACTGTATATCTATACCCACATCTCTTTGGCTTCTGCCTTTTTTGAGGCAATTAGTGGTTTTACCACGACAGGTGCTACGATTTATACAGATATTGAGTCTTTACCCCATATTATTTTATTTCATAGAAGTTTGATGCATTGGATGGGTGGACTTGGAGTGATTGTGTTGGGTATCGGACTTATTTCTATGATTAACCCTACAGGGAGTCTTTCTTTATTTAAGGCAGAATCTACAGGGATAGAGCTAGAAAAGCTTACCCCAAAGATAAAAGATACTGCATTGAGCTTATGGGGTATTTATCTTGTATTGACGCTCTTAGATATGTTGTTATTAAAATTTTTTGGTATGACGTGGTTTGATGCCATCAATCATGCTTTTTCTACAATATCCACAGGCGGATTTTCTACAAAAAACAATTCTTTGGGCTATTTTACCAATGATGGGATTATCTGGACGACAACACTTTTCATGATGCTTGCGGGTATCAACTTTTTGGCACACTTAAAGCTCTATCATAAAGATACCTCTGGCTATCAAACAGAAGAAGTGAAATGGTATTTTACACTTTTTGTACTTTTGAGTATCGCTTTAACATTTGTGCATGTAGATATCAGTGGTGACAGTTTTTATGATGCCTCTAAACATGCATTTTTTACGATTGCATCTGTCATGACCACGACGGGGTTTGCAACGATTGACTATGGTACTTGGTCTCACTTGGCGATTGCTTTGATTTTTATTGCTATGCTCATAGGTGGTAATACTGGCTCAACAGCTGGGGGTATCAAAGTCATACGTTATGTCATTATTTTTAAAACACTTTTTTCAGAGTTTAAACGTATTTTACATCCCAATACTATTATTTCAGTTTTTGTTGATGGTGTGAAACAAAGAGAACGTATACTCTCCTCTACTTTTGGCTTTTTTGCACTTTTTATGTTGACCGTGGGAATCGTCACTATCTATATCTATGCAAGAGGGTTTGACGCTATGAGTGCCATTTCAGGTGCTTTTGCCATAGTTGGTAATGTGGGTCCAGGTTTCTCACTGCTTGGTCCATCTGATAATTTTTCTTTTTTTAATGATTTTGATAAACTTTTTCTTTCTATCGCCATGATTATTGGTAGACTGGAATGTTATACCGTGTTTGTGTTGCTGAGCAGTTCTTTTTGGAAGAAGTTTTAAAAAATTTATTGCATTCCTTTCTATAAGTTAATTTTCATTTAAGTAAGTATAATATATAATTAACTAACCAGTTGATTAGTTAGGAGTACTATGTCAAAAAAAATACAAAAAAGAGATGCAGAAGCTTCGAAGGCATTGATTATCAGCAATGCCATACAGCTTTTTTCAAAAAAGGGCTATGCTTCTAGCTCTATGGACGAATTAGCAAAATTATGTGGCTTAAACAAGGCAATGGTCTTTTACTATTTTAAAAATAAAAAAGGACTCTATGAAGCAGTGATGACACAGGTTCTTGAAGAGATACAGCAGGTAGTTCTTGAAGAGAATGTAAAATACACCAAACCCATAGAAGAGTTAGAAAGTTTTATCCGTACCTATGCAAAGTATGCTTGTACGCATCCCTATTTACCCTCATTGCTGTTAAAAGAATTGAGTGACAGTGGTGCGGTGGTACCTGAAATGCTTTTTGGTGCGATGAGACAGCTTTTTGCACTCTTTAGCGATATTTTGAACCGTGGTGAAGAAAAAGGATGCTTTCATGATACTAACCCTATGGTACTTTACTTTATGGTCTTAGGAGCACTTAACCTTATGGTGACAACCAAGCCGCTAAGAGTGGCAGCCTCACAAAAAGAAGATATTGTACTTGATACCTGTGCAGCGTGTGACATGACTGAGATTGCAGATTATATCGTCGATAAAATGAAGAAAATGTTAAAGGAACCAAAATGAAATTAAACATTTATACAATAGGCGTTGCAGTGTTACTTTCCCTGAATGTAGCACATGCTACAACTATTCAGACTTTGTTAAGTGCATTGGAGCATAGACCTGAAAATAAACTAGATCTTATTGCTGTAAATAAAAGTTATTTGGCAGAACAGGTACTGAATGATAAGCTTATGCCAAAAGTGGACTTGTATGCTGGATATGAGATGTATAACAGTCCTAATGGGCTTTTACCTGTGGCACCAAATAAACTCACAGGAATGGTAAAAGACCAAAGTATAGGTCAGCCTTTTAGTAAGAATATTATGCATGAGGGTGCGAGTTTTACTTGGCCACTATTTATAAAGTCTATCTATACTTTAAAGCAGAAGGCACAGTTGCTGCATCTTGCTGCCAAAGAAAAGCGAAAGCTAGGTATTTATCAGCGTCAGGCGGTCGTGGTTGGGTCTGTTGCACAGTTGCGTTATCTGGAAGCATTAAAGTCTGCACTTCAAACAAAAAAACATTCTATTTTACAAACAGAAGTGAGTACTAAGCTCAAAGTAAAAGAGGGACGTGCACCACAGAGTGCATTGTTTGTTTTAAACAGTCATATCAATGAATTAGATATATCCATGAATGACATTGACCAAAATATCAACATATTACTCTCTAAAATAGAATCTCTTACCAATATAGCACTGAAAAAGTCTGTAGCCTTACACTTGCAAAGAACGGTGCAGAAGGATGAGATTTTCGCACTTAAACCGCTACATGAAAAAGTGGAAGCAAGTAAAAAAGGTATTGATGCTGCTTCTGATGCTTACTATCCAAGCGTGGTTACAAAAGGAAGCTATACGTATTCACAGGCTGATGCTTACAATAATGACAAACGTGTCAATGAGCATTTTGGAAGTGCAGGTATTTTTGTCACTATGCCTCTTTTTGACAGTAGTAAAGGTACTGCTTCAGAAGAAGCACAATTGGCATATTTGCAAGACCAAACAGCCTATGAACAAACAAAACATAATTTAACTGTACAGGCCAAACAGCTAAGTAGAGAAATACAACTCTTGAAACATTCGATTGTATTGTCTCAAAAAAGTGTACATGACCAGGAAAAGCTGCTTAAAATTGCCAAAGTTTCTTTAGCAAATGAAGAGAGTACCCAAGAAGAGTATCTGCGTTATGAAGATGCTCTGGCAAATGCCAAAGCAAATCTATACCGTTTTCGTGCAAAAGAGTGGCAAGATATTGCTCAGTTAGCTGTAATTTATGGAAATGATTTAAAAGGAATAGTCAAATGAAAAAAAGTATAAAAATAATCATAGCACTGCTTGTAGTAGCAGGATTGGTAATATTTGGTGTAAAAACATTAAAAGCAAAAAAAGAAAAGGAGGCTTCTGCTCCTATAGCAAAGATATACCCTATTGTCGTTAAAACAATGCAAGTAACAAACTCTGAAGTGAAACTCACACTCCCTTACTTGGCACAGGGGGAAAATGAGTCTGACGTGACACTTTCATCACGTATTGCTTCACGTGTAGAACAAATGACACAAAGTGGGATACATGTGAAAAAAGGAGACATACTCGCCAAGCTTGATACTACAGATATCTTTGCGAATATTGATGCATTAAAGGTTTCATTACTTAATCTTGAAAGGAGTCATAAACGTACACAGGCACTCTACAAAGTTAAAGGTGCTTCCATAGAACAATTGCAAAAAGAAGAGAGTGAAATGGCAGGGTTACATGCCAAACTTAAATCTTTAGAAAACCAACTCAGTTATGCGACACTTATTGCACCTATAGATGGTGTGGTAACCAAGACATTTTCAGCTGTAGGCGATGTGACGATGCCAGGGAAACCTATGGTGCAGATAAGTGCACAAAAAGGTTTTAGTCTGCTTGTACGTACTCCAGAGAACATCACACCTAAAGCTGTAATGTATGGAGGGAAAGAGTATGACTTACATGCACTAAACAGTACCTATAATGGACTGAATGAGTTTAAAGCCTATGTCAATGAAGCCAAAGGAGTTACTTCTGGTGAGCGTGTAGAGGTGGAAGTGGTTATCTTTGAAGGGCAAGGTGTGTTACTGCCTTTTGATGCTATTTTGAATCGTGAAGGAAACAGTGAAGTGTTAGAGGTGAACGGTACACATGCCATACCTAGAAAAGTCACGGTACTACAAAGTGCAGAGCAGGGTGTAGTCGTAGCAGATGATTTATCAGATCAGAAGATTGTGCTTGCAAAGCCAGATATTTTGCTCAAACTTACCAGTGGTTATGCACTTAAAGTAAAGGAGTAAAAAGATGTTTGAATTTTTTTACAAGAGACCCTATGTGCTTTATTCGCTCATAGCAGCCTTTTTCATCATGGGGATTATTGCACTGATTACTTTGCCTAAAAACTTGTTTCCAGATGCAAACCCACCACAGGTTATCGTGATTACGAATGTGCCAGGAGCTACTGCACAGGTGGCAGCCTCGACTGTTTCCAAGCCTATCGAGCAAGAGATTTCTCGTTTGGGGCTTGTGACAGATGTGAGCTCTGTGAATGTGGCAAACTACTCCATTGTAAAAGCAGAGTTCGATTATAAAAAAGGACTCAATGCAGCGGCAGTAGATGTGGCGAATGCTTTGAGTATCGCAAAAGCGAAACTACCCAAGGGTACTAACCCTGCCATATATACCGCAGGAGACTTTACACTTCCTGTAGATGTAATAGCGTTAAGTCCTAAAAATAAAAATGTGACCTTGGCAGATATTCGTAAGATATCAGACAGTTTCATAAAGCCACACCTTTTGAGTAACAAAGCCATAGGGAATGTGGAAGTCTTTGGTGGGTTTGAAAGTGCGATTAACATAGAAGTTGACCCATTTAAAGCAAAGACCTACCATGTCAACTTTGAAACCATTGCTAAAGCCATAGGTACACTCAATCGTGATATGCCTATTGGCTTCATCAAAGGTGAGAATGACTTTTATACGGTGACATTTTATGGAGAAAAGGACAATGTAGAGCGTCTTAAACAACTACAAATCATGCCTAATGTACGCTTGGGTGATATTGCCGATATTCAGTGGAGTTATAAAAAACGTACCAGTGGCTACATTGGTAATGGAAAAGATGCCATTGCTCTAGCAGTACAACGTGCCCCAGGGGGTAGTGTACTTGACGTAAGTAAAGCTGCGCGCGCTGAGATGAAGAAGTTGGAAGTGAAGTACCCTAACATCAAGTTTGAGATTGCCGATACACAAAGAGATTTGATAGAACAGGCCAATGACAATATGCTCGAAGCACTAAGAGATGCAGTGATTTATACACTTTTAGTGATTATGCTCTTTTTGGGTAACTTTAGAGCCATCGTGGCAGCGGGGCTTTCTATCCCTATGGTGTTCTTCTCTACGATGGCGATTATCTGGCTTACGGGTGGGGAGTTGAACATTGTTATCTACACTGCCATCATCTTGGCTTTAGGTATGTTGACCGATGATGCCGTGGTGGTACTGGAGAACATAGAACGACACCTGACTGAAGGACATGAGAGTCTTGAAGAGGCCATAAAGAGTGGAACTAAAGAAGTTCTAAATCCAGTCTTCGCAGGTACCATAGCAACCATTGCTATCTTGTTCCCGCTCATGTATGTGGGAGGCTTCCCTGAGAAGATTTTTAAACCACTGATTGAAACGCTTATCATTGCATTGCTTGTGTCATGGTTTTTGTCGATTACGTTTATCCCACTGCTTTCCAAGTGGCTGTACAAAAACGGTATAGGTAAAACTAAAGTGGAAAATGCCTTTGAGTGGTTTTACCAAAATACCATTGGACGACTTGTAGCGCCTTATGTGGGGATTATCAAGTTTTCTAACGGTAAGTTTTGGTTTGTCAGACGTATGATGCTCACCATGGGTGTGATTGCTATTTTGGTATTGAGTCTTAAAAATATTATGCCTACCATCGGTAAAGACGCGATGCCACCTATGGATACCGGTATCATCAAAGCGCAGATTGCTTTTAGTTCTAACGAAACTGTGGACAGTGCAGAACACAAAGTCAAACCTTTCCTCACATGGCTTGAGAAACAAAAATGGGTTAAGATGAGCTCTGTGGCATTTGGAACAGAACCTGGTGTACTAAGTCTTGGTTCAGGAAATCTTCCTGCCGAAGCGACCATTACTATCAATGCGGTGAACCGTTTTAAAAGAAAACAGACAATGTGGCAACTAGAAGATGTCATTCGCGACAAACTCTCACACATGGAAGGCTTGAAACGTAATGATGTGTATGACTTTGGGGCAACTGCGCTCTCGTCCATCAAAGCAACAGTGGATGTACGACTTAGCTCTCCCTATGTCGATGGCTTAGCCAATGCTTCTCATGAGGTAGCGCATGCTATTAAAGATGTAAAAGGACTGACTTCTGTGAGTACGAGTTGGGACAAAGACTTTATGGAAGTTTCACTGGATATCGATGAAAACAAAGCACTCAGTTATGGACTCACACCGTACCAAATAGCGATGCAACTGCCTATCAAAGGACAGGTAGTAGGGCTTAATGCCAACTTCCAGTCTATGAATACGCAGGTAGTCAGACTTTACTTGAAAGGGAAGTTCTCTAAAAATATAGAGACATTAAGACTCTTGCCTATCTCTACTCCACAAGGTGAGATACCGCTAAGTCAAGTGGCTACACTCAAACGGCATCTTACCTTTGCCAAAATAGAGCGTGACAAGATGCTCTATAGTGTTGATGTGAACGGATACCGTGCAAAACGTCCAGTGACACACTTGACAGACGATACCGTAGCAGCATTAAAAGATGCAAATGTGACAGATATACAGATAGACCAGACAGGTGACATTGCCCAAATCAATGACAGTTTCAAACGTATGGCAAAAGCCATAGGCTTAGGGGTAATCGTACTCATTATGACACTGATTGCAATTTACAAATCAGTCAGAATGGCATTTATTATGATTATGGTATTGCCACTTTCGCTTATAGGGGCAGCATGGGGTATGTTACTCTTTGACAAGCCTAGCTGTATGCCAAGTCTTTTAGGAATTTTGCTACTTTTTGGTATCATTATCAAGAATGCCGTCTTGCTGATAGATTTTTATCAGGACTACAGAGGTAAAGGAGAAACACCTTTCCAAAGTGCCCAAGAGGCAGTACGTGTACGTTTCCGTCCGGTAATGATGACTGCCTTTGGTACCATTGCTGGGATGATACCTATTGCATTAGAACAAGCAGTAGGGCTTGAACGTCTTTCACCATTAGCAGATGTAGCTATTGGTGGATTATTGGTAGGAACATTGCTGACATTGGTGTACATTCCGATGTATGCCTATATTTTTGACAAGGACAATAAAAAGACAAATCCAATCAATGAGGTATTGTCATAGTACTATCTTTGAAGCACTCTTTTGTAGAGTGCTTTGAAGATGATATTTCATCTAAATTATTTTAAAGGATATACCAATGACACCAACACCAGAACAAGTAGAAGCAATGATGATAGAGAAAATGGGGGCTTTGCCACAAAGTTTGAACAGTGCAAAAGCAATAGATCCTAGATTTTTGATAGAACAAGCTATGAGTAGTAAATTTAGTGTTCAAG
>JALXBG010000163.1 GCA_026991605.1 Sulfurovum sp. | reverse complement strand
ATTACCATATTGGATTTTTTGATGGCTTGTAGTGCATCTTTTGCAAGTAGACGGGTGTCTTGTTTAGGCATAAACTTAAAGATTTTAATGAGGTCTAAATGACCTACAATATCAAACTTTCCTGACTGAGCCATATTCTCAGTAGCTTCAAAATAAGCTTGCCATATTTCATCAATATCTTTTTCTTTCCAGCCTCCGATAAACTCAGGATTGTCAAATCCCCATTTATCTATGAAATGTACAGAGCCTATAAGATAATCAACATCTGCATGGAGTACACGCTCGTCCATATGACCTTGAAGCCAGTCTACCTCATAGCCCAGTAAAATGTCTATATTATTTTTGTATGTCTCTTTTGCATTGAGGATGTCTGAAACATAGGCATCCATTTCATCAAATTTGAGGCGATAATTCTCATCGAAGTCCATAGGTGCATGTTCTGAAAAGCCGTAGATATCTATACCTAGTTCGATAGCTCTCTGTATATATTCATCAACTGTACCTTCAGCATGGTTACAGCGTGTAGTGTGGTTGTGTAGGTCAATTCTTGTTTTTTTCATAGAGTGATTTTATCATAAAAACTGTTCTTTACTACTAATACGCTAAAATATATCCAATATTTCAGACAGGATTTTTATGCAAAACAAAGTAGAACTTTTAGCACCAGCAGGTAACTTGGAGAAGATGAAAATCGCTCTAAACTATGGTGCTGATGCAGTATATGGTGGGACAAGTACCTTTTCTCTTCGTATACGCTCAGGTAAAGAGTTTGACATGGACTCCTATGCAGAGGGGATTGCTTATGCCCATGAGCGCGGTAAAAAGGTCTACTCTACGGTGAACTCTTTTCCTTTTAACTCTCAGATGAAACTGTATGAAAACCATATTGCAAAAATTGCAGAACTTAAACCGGATGCACTTATTGTCTCTAGTCCAGGGGTTGTGAAAATCGCAGCTAGAATTGCACCTGATATTCCCATCCATCTCTCTACGCAAGCCAATGTCATGAACGCTATGGATGCAGAGGTCTATTATGATTTGGGCGTACAACGTATCATCGTGGCACGTGAGATAAGCCTCAAAGATTGCGAAGCGATTAAAAATCATTTACCAAACTTGGAGCTTGAAATCTTTGTGCATGGTTCGATGTGTTTTGCTTACTCTGGGCGTTGTCTTATCTCTTCCCTACAAACAGGGCGTGTACCCAACCGTGGAAGCTGTGCAAACGACTGTCGTTTCCCCTATGAGATTTATGCGCACAATCCAGAGTCTGGAACTACCTTTAGGCTTGATGAAGAAGAGGGTATAGGTACCTACATTATGAATGCTAAAGATATGAATATGGCATCGCATGTAGATGAAATAATGAAGTCTGGTGTGATTGACTCGCTTAAAATTGAGGGGCGTACGAAGTCTCCATACTATGCTGGTGTAGTAACCAAAGCCTACCGTCATGCCATAGATGACTATTATGCCAATGATTTTGATGAAAAGCGTTACCAAAGAGAGCTTGGTACTACACAAAACCGTGGATTTACCGATGCCTACTTACTCTCACGTCCATTTGAGAGAAATGATGCAGAGTCAAATGACTTTTCTATTCAGTATGGTACCCATCAGGTAGCAGGACTGGTAAGTGAAGATGGTCTTACATGGAAATGTAAAGACAAAACCTGTTTGGGTGATGCAGTAGAGATTGTACTTCCTGTAGGTGCTACTGTTGATTTGGTAGACAATGACATAGGCAAGATAGATGAACTCAATGGACAGTATTGGTTGACATTTAAGAAGTTAACGACCAAAGAGGGCAAAGAGTTAGAGTGTGTGCACAGTGGGAATGTCAATGATATTCTTTTACCGACAAAGTTACCAGGTTATACGATACTACGTCGTAAGATAGCTGAAGCTTTGGAGAAAAAAGGTCTCACCGAAGACTCAATACCAATGAAGCTAGAACAAGAAAAGTAGGGGTCTGGTGATTTGTAATTTGTTGCAAAGCAATGAATTATGAATCACCTGACCTCAATCAAAAGGAATCCTAGAATGAAATTTGTATCCATTGTAATGGGAAGTAAAAGTGACTATACAATTATGTCTGAATGTGCAGATACACTGAAGAAATTTGGTGTGCCGTATGAGCTTATTATCTCTTCTGCGCATAGAAGCCCAGAAAGAACGAAAACATATATGAAAGAAGCAGAGGCAAAAGGTGCACAAGTATTCATCGCAGCAGCAGGTATGGCAGCACATCTTGCAGGCGCGTTGGCAGCAACTACAACGAAGCCAATTTTGGGTGTACCAATGGAATCAGGACCCCTCAAAGGTGAAGATGCACTTCTTAGTACTGTGATGATGCCAGCAGGTATGCCTGTAGGAACACTTGCCATCGGTAAGGCAGGAGCAGTGAATGCTGCTTATCTTGCTATTCAAATTATGGCACTTCAAGATGATGAACTCAAAGTTAAACTTCAAGAAGATAGAATTAGCAAAGCGAAAAAAGTTGAGCTTGACTCTTCTGAAATTGAAACAATACTTTAATATAAAGAACAGAAATATGAATAATAATGCCATTACCTTTAGTGATATGTTGCTCAAACTTCAGCAGTTTTGGGCTGAACAAGGATGTAATATCGTCCAACCGTATGACATCCCATCTGGTGCAGGGACATTCCACCCCGCGACACTGTTAAGAAGTCTTGACTCTAAGCCTTGGTCTGCTGCGTATGTGGCACCTAGTCGTCGTCCTACCGATGGACGGTACGGAGAGAACCCTAATAGACTAGGCGCGTACTATCAGTTTCAGGCACTCATTAAACCTAGTCCTGATAATATTCAAGAGCTTTACCTCAAATCACTTGAATACTTAGGACTAAACCTGCAAGAGCATGATATCCGTTTTGTTGAAGACAACTGGGAGTCACCAACACTTGGTGCTTGGGGTCTTGGTTGGGAAGTGTGGCTTGATGGTATGGAAGTTACACAGTTTACCTACTTTCAACAAGTTGGTGGTATCGCCTGTGATCCTGTGGCTGTGGAGATAACCTATGGTACAGAGAGACTTGCAATGTATTTGCAAGGCGTAGATTCTGTTTATGACCTAGTATGGAACAAAATGGGTGACACAGTGACTACGTACGGTGATGTACATAAAGAGACAGAGTATGAATTCTCCAAGTACCACTTTGAAGTAGCCAATGTAGAAAACTTGTTCCAACACTTTGAAGATGCTTCTAACGAATGTAAAGTCTGTTTGGATGCAGGACTTCCTTTGCCTGCCTATGACCAATGTATGCTAGCTTCTCATGCCTTTAATGTATTAGATGCACGTAAAGCTATCTCTCAGGCACAACGACAAAATTATATTTTAAAAGTCAGAGAGCTTTCTATAGGGTGTGCACAACTTTATAAAGCACAAGAAGAAGAGCGCAATAAGAGAGTAAGAGGCTAAAATGCTTTTAAAAGAAATCTACACACACCTAGACAAGATAAGTCCTTTTGAACTTCAAGAAAAATGGGATAACTCTGGGTTGATTGTAGGTGATTTAAATCGTGAAGTCTCACAGATAGTGGTCTCTTTAGATATTGATTTTTCTATGATAGAAGAGGCAAAAGAGGGGACATTGTTTGTGGTGCATCACCCTCTTATATTTGGCAAACTTACACAACTTGATTTTGCTAAATACCCTTCAAATCTTATGGAAAAGATGATACTTAAAAATCAGTCATGTATTGCGCTGCATACAAACTTTGACCAGACACATCTCAATAAATATGTGTTTACAAAGATTTTAGGCTTTACTTTGGAATCTCAAAATGCTTTTCTTTGCACAACAAAAGGTACATGGAATTACAAAGCACTATTAAACTTGATAAAAGAAAAGTTGGAGCTTCCTACACTCAGAGTAGTAGGTAAGAAAGAGAATATTAAATCTATTGCTTTATGTACAGGAGCGGGAACTTCTTTGATGGATGAGGTAGAGGCAGATTGTTTCTTGACTGGTGACATCAAATACCATGATGCGATGAAAGCTATGAGTGAAGATTTGATGATGATAGACATTGGACATTATGAATCTGAGAAGTTTTTTGCCCAGATATTGATAGATGAATTGAAAGTTTTACCTATTTTGGCTATAATTGCGAATTCTAAAAACCCATTTCATACTGAAACGTACTAAAAATAGGTTATTAATGCGTGCATAACGCCATGAGAACACCCTTAAACTCCAAAGGACAGAGATTGAACAAACACTTAAATGAGCTTATTGAACTATCTAACAATGACAAAGCAATTGACTCTTATACGCCACAACTTGAAGCTGCAGATAAAAAAATAGCAAAGATTCAAAAAAAGATGGATGCTGCACAAGATGAATTAGATACACTAGATGCAGATATTGTAGATAATGAAGCGAAAGTAAAAACATTTGAAGAACAACTAACACTTCTGAATGAACAACTTTCTTCAAATGCTAAAAAATTGAAAGAGATTTCTACAGAAAAAGAGATGAAAGCACTCTCTTTGGAAGAAGATATCGCAAAAGAGAAAATGACTTTTGCCAATGAAGAGATTGAAAGACTTCAAGGTATCAATGAAACGAAAAAAGCATTGCTAGAAGAAGCAAGCGAAAAGGTAACTGCCTTAGCTGCTGAATTCAAAGCAATGGACGAAGTAGTTTCTGTAGAAAAAGCTGAGATTGAAAAAGCAAAAGGTGAACTTTTTGTCAAAAGAGAAGAGCTTAGTAGAAACCTTGAGCAAAAAGTACTTGCATTCTATGAAAAGATTCGTATCTGGGCAGGGAACACAGCAGTTGTACCTGTAAAGAAACAAGCATGTTACGGATGTTACATGAAGCTTAATGATAAAACATATGCAGAAGTGATTAAAGCAGACGAAATTGTAAACTGTCCTCACTGTGGACGTATTTTATACCTAGAGCCTGTTACAGCTGAAGCATAATGTAGGGTGGGTTTTCCAACCCACGCTGTTTTTAATATTGGTGGGTTGGCACCTAAAGGTATTTCCTTTGGTCAAAACCCACCCTACAGGGGGATAAAATGAATAGGATATTTTTTTATTTTTATTCTTTTGTCTTTATCGTTATCTACTTTTTAGCACTTCCTTTTCTACTTCTTTTTTCTTTTAAATCAAAATATAAAGATTCATTACCGGCTAGATTTTTCTTATGGAAAAACCCACCTTTAAAACCTCATGGTATATGGTTTCACTCCTGTAGTTTTGGAGAGGCAAAAGCCATTAAGCCATTGGTAGATAAATTGCCAAGAGCGCTACTGCGTATGAGTAGCACTACGCACACAGGATATGATGCGATTTTAGACTATACTCAAGAGAGTCGCTATTTGCCCTTTGAATCTCTGCTCTTTTTTTGGTTAAAACCCCAAAAAGTTTTGCTAGTCATGGAAGCAGAGTTTTGGTATTTGCTCTTTGTCTTGGCACAAAAGCGTGGTGCAAAAACATTGCTGATTAATGCGCGGATGTCTGAAAGATCTTACCCAAAGTATCTGCGTATGGGTTGGCTTTATAGACATATTTTTAAACATATTGACGAAGTCTATGCACAAACGGTATTAGACAAAGAACGTTTAGAGTCTTTGGGTGCAAAAAATGTTGTGGTCACTGGCAATATTAAACTCTCTACGCTTCCAAAAGTCAGTAAGACTTTAGTGAAACCTTCTGGTTTGGTTGTTTGTGCAGCAAGTACCCATGAGGGGGAAGAAAAAGTTATCTTAGATGCTTTTTTTGAGCTGAAAAAAGAGCATGCTGAAGCGAAGCTCATTGTCGTACCGCGTCACCCTGAACGTTTTGACAAAGTGGCAAGTATGATAGAAACATTTTCCAAAGAGGTAAACCTCTCATGGCATAGGTATTCTAAAAATGAGTGTTTAGAAGATGATATTGTGCTTATTGATGCATTGGGTGAGTTGGTCAATATCTATAGTATTTCAGATATTGTGATACTTGGTGGGGCATTTGAGCCTATTGGTGGACACAATGCAGCTGAAGCTGCACAGTTTGGATGTAAGATACTCTCAGGTAAGCACTATTTTAACCAAGTAGATATTTTTGGAGCCATTGAAGGTATTGCTATAGTGGAAGCATCCAGTCTTTCTCGTAGACTGTTGCAGCATGGGTTGTTGAAACCTACAAGATTGAAATATCGTACAGATATATCACTTATTGTGAAGAGTCTTGAAGATGTTTTATGAGATAAAGGAAGATAGGGTAAGTTTACGTATTAAGGCACAGCCTAATGCGAGCAAATCAGAGTTTTGCGAACTTTATGGTGAAGACGCCATTAAGATACGCATTAAAGCACCAGCAGTTGAAGGTGCGGCAAACAAAGAGTTAGTAAAATTTCTCTCAAAAAGTTTTAAAGTCCCAAAAAGTGATATAATTTTTAAAACAGGGCAAAATAGTAAAATAAAAATAATAGAATTTCCATTAACGGAAAAATTTAGCATATGGATAGAAAAAAATGGCTACAGATAAAGCATACAAAGTCTTAGCAAGACAACAAGACATTTCAAATAAAAAAGCAAAAGACCTCATAGACAGAGGGTTAGTGTTTGTAGAAGATAAAAAAGTGAAAATAGCACGTGCAGATATTCATACGGAGACATTTTTTCGTATAGAGTACCCTGAAGATATAGAGATACTCTACCAGGATGATGACATCATCGCTATCAATAAACCGGCACAGGTCGATAGCTATGACATTCAAGATGCTATTGACGGTGCAGAACTTTTACATAGACTTGACCGTGATACTTCGGGGGTTTTACTTTTAGGTAAGAACAGAGCGTTTATAGATAGAGCTATTAAAGAGTTTAAGGCACGCAAAGTTGAAAAACATTATGTGGCATGGATAGAGGGTGTGTTGTATGAAAAAGTAGAGATAGATGAACCTATTTTTACCATCAAAAAAGGCAAAGCATTTTCGCTTATAGATCCTCTACGTGGGAAAAAGGCACATACAGTAGTGAAGCCAGAAGAGTTACAGGGTAAGAAGTCTAAAGTACATATAGAGATAACCACAGGACGCACACACCAGATACGTGTGCATTTAGCGCATATAGGACATCCTGTAGTTGGTGATGAACAGTACGGAAGCCGTACACAGTCCAAGCGTGTGCTTTTACACTCTGCAAAAATGAAGATACTTGACTATGAGTTTAATGCCAAAGAGCCTAAAGATATCGCTAGATATAAATAAAAAAGGACAATAGATGCAGTCAAAATGGTTTATAGTTTGGATAAGTATATTGTTATTTACCAATCATGGTATGGCAAAAGGTGTAGAGCTTACTAAAAAAGTAAATTTTGATATAGATCAAAAGCATGCAACATTGCATGGTACAGTACAGGGATTTACAACAACAAACTATCAATTTTATGCCAATAAAGGGCAGATACTTCATGTAAGTATGGATTCGTCAAAAGCCTATTTTAAAATTTATTCACCTTTTAAGAATTCTAGTGATACGCCACTCTTTAAGGGGGAGACAGAAGGGTCAACCTATAATGAAAAATTAAAAAGAAGTGGTATATATATGATTCAGGTTTATCTTACCTATGATGATGCAAAAATAGATACGAAAGCAATCTACACACTAAAGTTAGATATAGAGTAGTAAAATGATTGCTAGTTAGTGGACAATAAACTCTTCTTTGAGGATGATTTTATTGTTTACATAGAGTACAGCCAGAAATACATCATTTCTTTTATAGGTTGCCACACCTTTCGGTGTACCTGACATGATAATATCTCCATCTTCCAAGCTCATGAATGTTTGAATTTCAGAAAGAATTTTGTCTGGTTTATAAATCATTAAATCATAGTTGGCATGTTGCGCTAAATGACCATTGATAAAAAGTTTCATCTCAATTGTCTCTATATCACCTTGAAATTTTACAAAAGGGCTTAGTACAGCTGAACCATCAAAACCTTTTGCTCTTTCCCAGGGTAATCCTTTTTTCTTCATTTTATTTTGTATCTCTGCCTTGGTTAAGTCAAACCCAAAACCGATACCTTCTATCTGTTTATTTTCAATGAGAAAACAAATCTCCCCCTCAAAACGGCAATTTTCCTGAATATACCTGAGCTCATCCGTTATGGCAGAGTTTGGCTTGTTGAAAAGCACCATACTGTCAGGGGTTTCGTTGTTAAGTTCCTTAATATGTTCAACATAATTCCGCCCTACACAAATGACTTTGGAGGGTATGAGATTTTTATTATTGTATTGTATTGTGCGCATAAAAAATCCTTTTATAGAGTGTAACTAAAATAGATGAAAAAAGAAATGCTATAATCATTCGAATCCCTACTATTATCCATCCATTAGCTCCAAAGATAACGAAAAGTAGAACATCTTCTATAACTGAGTGACATAACATAAGAAAAGTTCCAATATATAAAATGTCTGCTTTATTAAGTGTACCTTTTTGTACTTCTGCAATAATTATGCCTGCTCCATACGTTATGCCAAGCAATAAACCTGCGACTATAGAAAAAAGTGAATTTGCTTTTTGTAGGTACCTCTGCATGAAGTTTCTTGATTTTAAATAATCCATAACAAAAATGATAACTGTGACTATTGCTATGACTTTAATGGATAAAATAGTAGCATTCTTGAAAGCATGAAATAACATATCAGTAAAACTTGCATACACTGTATGGGTGATATTTCCTGTAGGGGTTGCTATGCTGTGAAAATAGGTATTGGGAATGTAGTGTAGGGGTAATATTGCTAAAAAAGCAAATCCAATACGCAATCCCCATGAATACCAGTAAGGTATGCCAACTTTTTTCATAATTAAATTTTCAATGACTAAAGAGTGTGCTATACCCAAAAAGGTTCCCAAAACGGTCCATTCATAAGGGCTTAAATCTAATGGGGCAAGAAATGCCAATCCTGCATAAATATTGAAAAACATAGCAGCAGCAATACCTAGGGATGCCTCTTTAGGTAGATGAAGTATATCTGTAATGGGTTCAAAGACAAATGTAATATATTTGAGCACATCCAAATAGAGTAGTATCTCAGCCAAGATAAAAAGTGGAATAATAAGTTTTAGTACCATAAGTGCACTTTGAAGAGCACTTTGTATTGTATGTTTCAGGTTGAATTTCATAAACGAAGAATAGCATATTAATAACTATTTGTCTTGTACAATATTGACTTTTTTGTATATTTTTGGACTCGTGCCAAATTGATTTTTAAAATTACGGTTTAGATGACTTTGATCAAAAAAACCAGAATTTATTGAGATATCAGCTAAGGTTTGTTGCTGACTAGAATTCAATAATAACTCTTTGGCTCTGTTCACTTTGGTGTTGAGAATGTATTGTTGTGGAGTCAGACCTACTTCTTTTTTAAAGAATCTTATGAGATATGATTTATTATACCCAACATAGCGTGCTAAATTTTCTACATTTAGTGCTGTTTCATCTTGCTTGTCTATCCATGATCTTATTTTAAGAATAATTTCTGTTTCTTTTTGATTATTTTGACCTGCATAGCTTTTAAACAAAGAGTGTATAACTTCTTTTAATGGAACTTCTGGTGTAGAGAGTGTAGTGTATAAAATATCTTCAAATATATGCTTTAACTGTAGATAGATTGTTTTTTCTTCAATGATATTCTTTTCAAAGAAAAAGTCTTTTTTAATGTTATGACACCATTGGTTATCTAAAAAAAGTACATAATAGCCTTGGGCATTCTTTATTTGACTTTGATGTACCTGTTGAGGATTAAAAATAACAATAGATTGGTTGTTTAATGTTACTGTATCACGGTGATGATAGTTTATTTCTATCTGACCTTTGTCTATAAGTGCAAGTCCAAAATGATTATGAAAATGTTTACGATAGTCAGAGAAAACATCTTGTGTGTATTTTAGTTCACCAAAGATTTTTTTTTCTTTGGAATAAAGATGCTTTATCGTTTTCATAGATACCTTTGGTCTACATCATTTTTTAAATGTATTTCTTCTTGTGGGATAGCTAGTTCAAGTGTTGAATTATCAATAATCACAATAATCTCTTTGAGTATCTCCTGTTTTACTTTTAGCCACTCTTCCCAGTTAATGGATCTACTAAATGCATAGATTAAAATATTCATAGAATAGTCATCAATCTTATCAAAATATACCAGAAGTTTACTGCCTACCCCTGATCCTGGATGATTACTAAGATTGAAGATACCATCTTCATATGTTTTTTTCATTTTAATAAAATATTTAATCTTTTGGTCATTCATAATATCAGGGTGCATATTAAGCATATGGTGTATTTCATTGACAACACGTTCTAGTTCTTTGGTATCATAGGTATATTGCAAACGAAGATTAAATTTTATCTGTCTTCCAACTTTACGTTTAGACCAGTTTTTAATATAATCTCCTGCAAGTTTGGAGTTAGGGATAGTGACAAGTGCATTGTCAAATGTACGAATACAAGTAGCCG
>JALXBG010000162.1 GCA_026991605.1 Sulfurovum sp. | reverse complement strand
GCACAAAGCTGGGGACGTGTGATTATGTTCCTTATTATCTTTGTACTCTTTTATTTGGCTATTGGAAAGGGCTTTGAACCACTGCTTCTTTTACCTATAGCCTTTGGTGGTCTACTTGCCAATATACCTATTGCTGACATGAGTGCACCAGGGCATATGCTTGGTATTATCTATAGTATGGGTATTCAAAATGAGTTCTTCCCACTTCTTATCTTTATGGGTGTTGGTGCGATGACAGACTTTGGTCCACTCCTTGCTAACCCTAAGACTGCACTGCTTGGTGGTGCGGCACAGTTTGGTATTTTTGGGTCTCTTGTAGGTGCTGCTGCACTTTCTCAATACACAGGAATGGTTGACTTTACATTGAGACAGTGTTCTGCCATTAGTATTATTGGTGGTGCTGATGGTCCAACCTCTATCTTTATTGCTTCTGCGTTAGCACCTGAAATGTTAGGGGCTATTGCGGTTGCTGCCTACTCATATATGGCATTGGTACCAGTTATCCAACCTCCAATAATGAGAGCACTTACAACAAAAGAAGAACGTCAAATTGTAATGAAAACAACAAGAAAGGTGAATAAGCTTGAAAAACTTATTTTCCCATTGGTGGTGATTATGATGATTGCACTCGTACTTCCAGATGCTGCGCCACTCATGGGTTCATTTGCTTTTGGTAACTTTGCAAAAGAGTCAGGTGTGGTTGATAGGCTTTCAAATGAGATGCAAAACTCATTGATTAATATTGTTACAATTTTCCTAGGATTTGGTGTGGGTATGACATTGCAAGCAGATAAGTTCCTTGTAGCTGAAACACTAGGTATTATGGTTATCGGTCTTCTTGCTTTTTCTGCAGGAACAGCTGCAGGTGTACTTATGGCTAAAGTGATGAATAAGTTTTCGAAAGAACCTATTAACCCCCTTATAGGTGCAGCAGGTGTATCTGCTGTACCTATGGCAGCAAGGGTTGCCTCTAAAGTCGGATCTGAAGAAAAACCAGGAAACATCTTACTTATGCATGCAATGGGTCCTAACGTGGCTGGTGTGATCGGTTCAGCAGTTGCCGCTGGGGTATTGTTGTCCATATTCAAATAAACATAAGGCTATAAGTGATATATTTTGCTTATAGCTTATTGTTTAAATTATAAGTCAAAGAATAAGTGTTTTTTGACTTATGCTTTAGCATTAAATTTTAACTATACAAAGAGGATACCATGAGTACCAAAACGCCCAACGGACTTGATAAATTAGGGTTAAAAAACATCGGTGATGTTTACTATAATCTAAGTTATGACGAGTTGCAAGCGCACGAAGTAAACAGTGGAGAATGTAAAATCTCTACATCAGGCACAGCGATGTGTGATACAGGTATCTTCACAGGACGTAGTCCTAAAGATAAATATTTTGTTGATCAAGAACCTTCAAACAAGCATATTGCTTGGGGTGATGTCAATAAAAAGATAAAAAAAGAAATTTATGATGAACTTCTTGATTTAACATTGACACAGCTTTCTGGTAAAAATATTTATGTGACAGATGTTTATACAGGTGCAAGTGCTGCATCTAAGCGTTCAGTACGTTTTATCTCTGAAGTGGCATGGCAAGCACACTTTGTAAAAAATATGTTTATTCGACCTACAGAGTCCGAGCTTGAAAGGTTTGAGCCTGATTTTACTGTTTATAATGCTTGTAAAACTGTTGATGAAAAATACAAAGAACATGGATTGAACTCAGATGTTTATGTGGTTTTCAATATAGAAGATAATGTTTCTATCATTGGTGGTACATGGTACGGTGGTGAAATGAAAAAAGGTATCTTCTCTATGATGAACTATTGGTTGCCACTAGAGGGTAAACTCTCTATGCACTGTTCTGCAAATGTAGGAGAAGAGGGTGATGTATGTCTATTCTTTGGTCTTTCCGGTACAGGTAAAACGACTCTTTCTACTGACCCTAAAAGAGCACTTATTGGTGATGATGAACATGGTTGGGATGATCATGGTGTCTTTAACTTTGAGGGTGGATGTTATGCGAAGGTAATTAACCTAGATGCCAAGTCTGAGCCAGAAATCTATGGTGCCATAGTGAAAGATGCACTTTTAGAAAATGTAGTAGCTGATGCCACAGGAAAAGTAGACTATACAGATGGAAGTAAGACTGAAAATACACGTGTCTCTTACCCTATAGAACATATAGAAAACCATCAAAAAGATTTACAGGCAGGGCATCCAAATAATATTATTTTCCTCTCTGCTGATGCCTTTGGTGTGTTACCTCCTGTCTCTAAGCTTACAAAAGAGCAGGCAATGTACTACTTCCTTTCTGGATATACTGCAAAAGTAGCAGGAACAGAGCGTGGTATTACTGAGCCAGTGGCTACATTCTCAGCATGTTTTGGTGAAGCATTCTTACCACTACACCCAACAAAGTACGCAGAATTACTTGGTAAAAAAATAGATGAACATGGTGTACATGTGTATCTTGTAAATACAGGATGGACAGGTGGTCCTTACGGCGTGGGTAAACGTATGAGTATTAAAGATACCAGAGCATGTATTGATGGTATTTTAAATGGCTCTATCAATGATGCTGAGTTTGATACTCTTCCTCTGTTTAACCTTCAAATCCCTAAAACTCTCGATGGCGTAAAAGACAATAAAGTGCTTAACCCAAGAGAAACATGGGAAAATAAAGATGACTATGACGCGATGCTTGCAAAACTTGCAGGTATGTTTAAAGAAAACTTCCACCGTTATGATGACAAAGGTGGAGAGTTTGACTTTGCTTCTGCAGGCCCTCAAGTCTAATTCTCTTACTGCACCGTAGGTTATAGGGTGCAGTTAAAATCACTTCTTAGTTTTTAATTTCTATCTATTTTTTAATCCTTTAATCTCATTTTAATTTTTAAAGTTCTATAATTAACTAACCAGTTAATTAATTAGGATATAGTGATGTCAAAAAAAATACAAAAAAGAGATGCCGAAGCTTCAAAAGCACTTATTATTAGTAATGCAATACAGTTATTTTCCCAAAAAGGATATGCCTCTGCTTCCATGGATGAGTTGGCAAAACTGTGTGGACTTAACAAAGCAATGGTCTTTTACTATTTTAAAAATAAAAAAGGTCTTTATGAAGCAGTGATGTCACAGGTTCTTGAAGAGATACAACATACAGTGATAGAAGAGAATAAAAAATATACCA
>JALXBG010000161.1 GCA_026991605.1 Sulfurovum sp. | reverse complement strand
AAGAATAAGGAAATCAACATTTTCATTTACATCACCATCTTCTATAGCGTAAGGTCTGTAACCTCCCTTATCATAGATAGTTTGGACACCTTTACCTGTATGTGCTCTACCTATGACTGTTTTAAGAAAAGACCCTTTTACATATTTACTAAAATCTAACTTAACCATAGCTGCATCTACTTCCATATTGGTGATATGTGCAAGTGGTGATCCCGGTTCTGTATTTCCTTCTCTATGGTTCGCTAAAAAACCATCTGTTGATGGTCGTCTCCCTACACTAAAAGAGTAAGGTAAGCCATTACTAAATGTATCCGAATAAACAAAATAAGCCTGTCTAATTCTCATAAGTGTATCAGATGCTTTCGAAGAAGAACTCCAACCTTTTAGTGTAGGATCTTCAAAACCATATGCATGACCACCCCAGACACCATATGCCGCTAATTGTCCTGTAAAAGTCAGTTTATCAATAGGGGACGACTTCATGTTTAGAAAAAGTCTTGTTGCGAGTAAAGCATCATTTCCTTTACTTGTACCCGATAAATCTGTACCTTTATAACTATATTTATCATAGTTATAATTAATGTAATTATACTCTGATCTAAAATCTACTGTAAATTTGATATTGTCTTTTGCATCATGTTCTTGTACGGTATCAAGTTGTTCTTGCATTTCACCGAGAGTTGTTTTTAGCTCAGTTACCTGTTTTTGTAAATCTTGTGTAGCATTTGCATACATGATAGATGTTGACAATATAGCTACAGCACTTAATTTTATTAGTTTCATTATTTTTTTCCTTTGTTTTAAATAGTATTAATTGTGATTAATTTTTTTCCATAAAAATATCAAACTTCTTCCCGTAGATATGAGTATATAGGCAATAAAGGTAATCACAAAAGGGTGCCATATCCCTAATGAACTACTAGATAAATTATTGATATGTTTTATGGGGTGATCTATCCACGCATTAAAATGCATAGCAAGTGCCAGAAAGAGAAAAATGAATAGAAAAACAAATATCTCTTTCTGTGCAAGTTTCACTACATTAATCCTCGCATCATAAGTTGCCAATACAAGGTTTTAAGTATATAAAGGTCAAATATCCACCATATCCATCTTGGTCTACTTGGATCAAGTATTGGGAATGATGGTGCGATACCTTCATAGTCAAATTCAGCTAGCATGATTTCACCATATTGTGTTTTAAGAGGACATACTGTATACCCATCAAATTTCTCTGTAGGCTCTTTACCTTCGATAGCAGAAATAAGATTATCTACGAGTATTGGACCATGATGTCTTGCTGAACCACCTGTTTTACCTTTTGGTACACCCAATATATCACCGATACCAAATACATTTTTGTACCTAATATGTTGTAAAGTATCAAAGTCAACTTCTAGCCAGCCTTTTCCACTTCCTTGTTTAATACCTAATTCAGAATTGGCAACTGCAGTAGTTGGTCTCATAGGTGGTACAACATGAATAAAGTCATAGGGCATTTCTACCATTTCACTACTTTTAATCATCTCATACTCTTCTAAGTCTTCATCATAAGCACCTTTTTTTAGAACAGTATGCTCAAAAGTTGCCACTTTGTTTTGCGCATCTATTTTACGAAGTACATGGTCGAATTTATCTGTAATATTGCCATACATTGGTGTAATTTCTTCTACCAGTGTTTTATTATATGCAGGTACACCAAAGAGAGTTGTCCCTTTTTTACAGAAGCTAAATTGAGCATTTTTACTTACATCTTCTCCACCATCTGGTCCATTCCCTCTAAGATTATCATCACTTAGATAAAGTATTTTTTGAGGAGCACCTCCACATTTGATAGGTGTGTCTGGTTGTGTACAAATCACTTTAATAGGTTTTTCAGGAGAAGCCGCTTCTGCTGCTTTTCTCATATCTTTAAACCATTGTGCGGTAGCTACACCACCTCTAGCCGTTCCAGATACAGGATTGTTAAGATAAACTGATGAGATACCATGTTGACCCACAAGCTCTTCTGTCATTCCCTCAATACCTTCGTAGTTGTACTCAAGACCTGTTGCAACCACTAAATAGTCATAAGAAATATCACCATTTTTTGCTGTGGTTACTTTATTATTATCTGGATCAAATGTAGTCACTTCATCTTTTACCCAATTTACGCTGTCTGGTATAAAATCAGCATTCTTTTTTTGAATATCACTCTGGGCATAGAGACCTGCGGCCATAAATATTTGACCTGGCTGATACAAATGTATTTCATTTGGTGCAATAAGCGTAATATCTGCATTAGGAGCAGCTTTGCTGAGACGTACTGTTGCCATAATACCACCAGCACCTCCACCTACGATGACTATATTTACCTTTTTATCTGTAGAAGAAGCCTCAACTTTTGTAGGGGCACCCATCATCACAGCTGCTCCACCAGTTAGTCCCATTATTTTGAGAGCATCTCTTCTGCTCATACTATTTTCGTTGATTAGCGCATTATATGCTACTTTACTTGTTTTAATTTCTTTGTTCAATACATACCTCCAAAAGTAAAATATTGGTTTAATCATACACTAAAACTTATAAATATTATAAGTTTTAGTAAAAAATAATTTATTTTTACGTCATGTGTACTAAAATGACATATTATAAAAGTATAATTGGTTTAAAATTTTAAGGTATATAGAGATATGACAATTTGGAAATATGAAGAAAATAAACCTACACACCGTTTGGTAAAGCTCTATAAAGAAGATCATGGCGAGGGTGAATATATAGGTGATTTGAGTGATAAAGCCATTAAAGAGATGATTTTAGAGATAAAACCTGATGCAAAGATAGATCAGGCTTTTGGTACCTTGTCTTATTTTGGTATGTTGCCTTTACTTGTTACTTCCAAAGAACACCTCTAAAGTATAAAATAACTAGTGAGAAAAAGAAGTAGTATTTTACTTCCTTGTATGGTAGCTGTGCCTACAATGTTTCCTAATTGACAAGATGAACAATTGGTATATTGCTTTCCTTCATATTGTGCATAAAAGAAGTAAATGACAAGCGTACCCAGTAGAGAAATACTTAGGTACTCTTCGTACGTTTTTAATGTTGCTACATTAGCTGGTGACAGAAAAAAGCTTAAGAGAATACCTATAACACCTGCATAGAGTCCATATTTAATAACGCGTAAGATGCTATCTCGTTTAAATGTAGTAGGACAGTCATTGTTTTTAA
>JALXBG010000160.1 GCA_026991605.1 Sulfurovum sp. | reverse complement strand
TGCCACTTTCTTTATGACCATAGTATTTGTGGCGTTATTATATGGGTATATTGTGTATCTTTACAAAAGTGAAAAAAAAGGTGAGAAGGATTATGAAAAGTTAGGAAATATTGCACTCGATGATGAGATTGACAGTAAACCTATCAATAGTAGTAATTCTATCTCTAATGATAAAAAGGAGCGAAATAAATGAATGCGTTAATGGCAAAAGGATTACTCTTTGCTGCAATATTAATCGGTGCTACAATTTATGTTGTAAACTCGATGCATATTGATCTAAGTGATCCTATTAACTTAATAACAATAATCGGAGCGATAGCAATTGCAGTATTGACTGTAGGTGTATCTATTAAATATATTAACCAGATGAAAACAGATTCAGCAAGTGGTGAACTTGCTGAAGAGAACTGGGATGGTATTGGTGAGTATAAAAATGAATTACCATCAGGATGGGCATACGCATTTTTAGGAACTATTATTTGGGCACTCTGGTATTGGACAGTAGGATATCCTGTTAATGCCTTTAGTCAGATAGGTCAATATAACGAAGAGGTAAAAGCATACAATAAAAAGTTCGAAGCAACAAACAAAAATGCAAATACTGAGACACTAAAACAAATGGGTGAATCAATCTTCTTAGTACAATGTGCACCATGTCATGGTAACACAGGTGATGGTCTTTCTGGTAAAGCCCATGACTTTGTTGATGGTAGAATCTCTGAAAAGCAAGTACTTGCAGTGATTAAAAATGGTTCAAACCAACTTGGTTATCCTATGGGTGCAATGCCACCAATGATGGCTCAAGGTCAAGATGCTATTGATATCGCTAAATATGTAGCTGGTGGGATGAAAGGTACAAAACCTGCAGCATTTGCAGCATGTGCTTCATGTCATGGTGAAGATGGTAAAGGCATGAATGGTATGGCGGCAAATATTGTTGATTATGATGAAACACTTATTACACATGTTATTAAAAATGGTAAGCATGGTGCAATCGGTACAATGCCGGCATTCCATGATAGAATGACGCCAATACAAATTAAAGCACTTGCTACATATATTCAAACATTGAGAGGAGAATAAGATGTCATCAACTGAAAATACAAACAGATCTGTGTTTGGTCTTAATGGTGTAACTGGTATGTTGATTGCCACTGTACTATTGCTTTCAATTCTCGTATTTTTAACAGTATGGGGTATTGGTGTTCAGCAAGGAAGTGCAACAAATCCTTATGACCCAACACCAATTACAAGTAACCTTGATAATGTTAAAATGATTAGTACAGAAAATAAAAACTTTGCATTTAAAAATGCTAAATAATTCATAAAGGATAAATAATGATTACAATTATGGATAAAGTATTAGGTTGGGGTATGGTTCTCACTGCTGTTTATACAGCGTGGGCAGTACTTACACCTAACCATTTATATATAGGATAAACTATATGTTCAAAGCACAAGTAAGGGTAACCTTGCTCGCTTTGTTACTTCCTCTTCTACTGAACGCTACAGCTATCCTCAAAGATGACCTTTTAAAACTTGAAGCTTCAAAGCTCATTGAACAAATGGGAGATGAATTATTCTCGAAAACAGGTATCAATGCATATGTTGTGGCAACCAATGAAAATTTCCCAGAGAAGTTTAATTTGGTAGAGTACAGTAAGAAATATGAAGCTAACACAAGTAAGCCTTATGTCATACTTATATTCGCACCCAATGCAATTATCACACAAAAATCTGGACAGAAAGGAAGAGTAGCACTTATACCTTCATCTGATGCATTGAGAAAACTTTATAACAAGAGTGATGTAATGGATGCAACTATAGATGTAGTAGCATTTAAGGATAAAAATACGAAAGAAGATAAGTTTAACATTGGTATAGTACAGGGTTTTTCAGAGTTGGCAGATCAAATAGCAACTTCGAAAAATGTGAAACTAAAGACAACAATTCCAAATGATACAAGAACATTTATCGGATATTTAAAAATTTTGGTATATATCGGTACATTCTTTGTACTATGGATATTTATTTTAAGACCACTATGGATGAGGATAAAAAATGGAAAAAAATAAAGAGAAGACTTTCTGGCCACATATGATACTTGGTTTTTTACTGATAGGTATCACATTGGGATATTGGACAGTAAAACATGCCGTTTCTTTACCCGTGCAAGAATCAAATAATTATATGATGAAGTATCAGCAAGCTGATATACATATCAATGATATTATAGAAAAAAAGGCACAATTTGATAAATCTTACAAAATAGAGTTGCTGGATGTAGCAAAAGAAAAAATAGCTTTGGAAAATGCTAAAAGAGCCAAAGATGAAACAGTGGTTCTTGTAAAAAATGGAATGAATAGCTTTAAATATAAAGTACTTTCAAAAAACAATCATCAAGTTAATGATGCAAATGTTACTTTTTTACTTACTAGACCACATACACAAAATGATGATATATTGAAAGAGAATATACTATCAAAAAATGGTATATATAAAATAGAAAATATTCATATTGAAAAGCCTGGTCGATATCTATTACAGCTTAAAGTTAAGATAGGAGATGAGACAGGATATTTGGAAACACCCGCTTATCTAAAGCCATAAAATTGCTTCACTATTTAATGGTGCGTTAACAAACGCACCTTACAACTATGTTATAATCTTTTCCATGAACACACTCCATATTTATCCTACTTCACGAGCTTTACGCACAGTTAGTCAAAATCAAAAAAAGACAAATGGATTTTTGCCCACACTAATGCGTATGGATGAATTTGAACAACGTGCTATACTGGTTGAAAATAAAATACAAGTAGACCCATTGCAACGTATTTTACTTTTACAAAAAGCAGCTACTTTTGATACTTTTGAAGACTTGAAATTAGATTTATCTTTGGTAAGATTTTTTACCAAAAGTGATGCACTTTTTAAATTTTTTGAAGAACTTTCAACAGAAGATGTAAGTTTTGAAATTTTGGCAGAGGCAGATGCCTATGCAGAATTTGGTATACATCTTGAAATACTTGAACGCTTGTTAGAAAATTATCATAGTTTACTTGGGAGTCAAGGGTATACAGATAAAGCTTTTGTGCCACAGAACTATAGACTCAATGAGGATTTTTTACGTACCTATGAGAGTATAGAGATTCACTTAGAAGGGTATTTGAGTCATTTTGAGTTAAAACTTTTAGAAGATATCTCCAAACATGTACCACTGAGTATACACTACAGCACAAGTAAATTTAATGTAAAAATGCAAGAACGTTTTGAGATTTTAGGGGTAAAACTTCCCAATAATAAGCATATTCATTTTTCTCTGAGTGATAAAAAGATACTACAAATAGAAAATAATGAAAATCTGCTTGATGCAAACGTTTATGCTGTAGAAGAGAGAGAAGAGCAGATAGCTATTGCCTTTAGAGAGATTGAGAAGATGGTAAGAAATGGCATGAATCCAGAAAAGATTGTCCTTATCTTGCCTGATGAAAGTTTTAAAGAGCACCTTACACTCTTTGACACACATAATAATTTAAACTTTGCGATGGGGTATGACTATAGCAACGGACGCATTTATAAATCACTCGAAGCATTCTATAGATACTGGCAGAGTAGGGATGATGAGAGTAAAAAATTACTTGAACGTTATGGATTTAATGTAGAAGAGATAAAAAAAATACCCGCAGGTAAAAAAACTGAAGTAAGCATCTTTTTTTCCGAAATTGATAAACTAGGACTTCACGACAGTCCTTTGGTAAATATTGAAAAGAAAGAGAAGTTTAATGAACGAGTACAAGAGAAGTACTTACATTTCATTAAAGTGTTGGAATCTGAAGAACTCAGTCTTAAAGAGTGGCTCTTTTTATGGCTAAAGTCTTTGAGTAAAGTAACCATGGATGATGTACGAGGAGGTCTTGTAACCGTGATGGGTGTACTAGAGACCAGAGGGGTGAGCTTTGATGGTGTGGTCATCGTAGACTTTAACGAAGGTGTAGTGCCTGCTACATCAAGCAAAGACCAGTTTTTAAACTCACAAGTACGTGCTTTTGCTAAACTCCCTACTAAAAATGATAGAGAAGCACTACAAAAGCAGTACTATAAACGCTTACTTGAACAAGCAAACCAAGCAAGTATCATCTATAGTACCTCTGACAACAAACTTCCTTCAAAGTTTCTCTATGAACTTGGCTTAGAAAAAGCCCAACAAACCCAGGCACAGTTTGACCTGCTTTACAATCAGCCCTCACAGATAAATGTAGAAGAGGATCCTGTGGTAGAGTATTTTGATGCAGGTAGTATTACATGGTCGGCTTCACGCTTGAAGACTTTTTTAGACTGTAAACGAAAGTATTATTACCGTTACATCAAAAAGCTACAAGCCAAACAAGAAGAAGAGCTAAACGAGGGTGCATTTTTGCATAGCCTTTTAGACCACTTGCATAGAGAAGCAGATAGCTTTGCTAGTAAAGAAGAGATGCAAAAAAATATAGATATATTACTAGATAATTTACTCCCCTTTGACGACTCACAGACAGCCTATAAAAAACTTTTATGGAAAAGTAAATTAAAAGGTTTTGTGGAAAGTCAGATAGTACATTTTAAAGCAAAGTGGAAAGTAGTAGAATGTGAAAAAGAGTTTCAAGGAGAGATAAGTGGATTAAAATTCAAAGGACGCATAGACCGCATAGACCAAAATGCTACACATACTTTGGTGTTAGACTACAAAAGTGGAAGCACCAAAGAGGCTCAGAAAACAAGAAACGTAGAAAGTCTCAATGACTTACAAATGAGCATCTACCATCAAATGTTAAAAGAGAAATATCAAAATATCAATTTAGCATTTGTTAAGCTTTTCGAAAACGGTGAGATAGAAGAAATAACGGCATTGGAAGAGAAGAATGAACGACTTTTAAATGTGATAGTGGAACTCAAACAAACAAAAAGTTTTCTGGTTGATAAAACGGAAGATTTACAAAAATGTAAATATTGTGAATTCGCTTTAATATGTGAAAGAGGGGAGTATCTTTAATACTCCTCTTTTATGTGATTTTTTGCCCAAGATTTGATTTTGTTACGCTGTTTTTGAGTAAGTTTTGCCTCTTTATGTATGCTTAGATACATTGGCATAGGCATTTGAAAATTGATTGTTTTAGCAATACCTTTATAGATTTTTTGTTTTTTAGTCTCATCATAATTCCCCCACTCTTGAAAGTTAACTGCCGATCTTCCCTCTTTAATATGACTTTTTACTTCGAGTGACATAGGAAAGATATGCCCATACCAAGGCATTTTGGTTTGGTAAGAGTGGCAGTCATAACAAGAAGTTTTAAATGTAGACATCATTTCCTTTGGTAGCTGTATCTCTTTTGCAGGGTTAATGTTTTTTGGTGGTTCAGGAATTTTTATTTGAATAGCTTGTAGCATAATGAAAGTACCTAAAGTCCAGAGTAAAAGTTGTTTGAACATAGTGTATCCTTGATGGTTAATTAATGGCATTATAGTGATATAAAGTAAATATGTTATAAGAAAATAGGTATGATATGGAAAATAAAACATAAAGAGTATTGAATGAGCTTCAAACCATACCTAGCCCTCTCAGCTGCTGCAGGTTCAGGCAAGACTTTTGCCCTTTCAGTTCGCTACATTTCACTACTTTTTATGGGAGAGTCATCCTCTAGTATATTGGCAGCGACATTTACCAACAAGGCTGCCGCAGAGATGCGTCAGCGGGTGGTGGATTCTTTGCGTAACTTGGGAGATAATGAACCCTTTTTAGAGGCAGTGTTGGTAGAGACAGGATTGAGTAGAGATGAGTTGTTTAAGAAGCAGCCAGAGGTGTTGGCTCGGTTTCTTTCGCATACCTCTTACATCGTGACATTAGATAGCTTTTTTTCTAGTATATTGCGTTCGGCATCTTTAGAGTTGGGATTAGAACCAGATTTTGTGACCAAAGAGCAGGGCACAGATGAACTGGAAAAACACTTTCTAGATGAAGTGCAAGCCAATGGTTTACTCTCTAACCTTGTCAAACTGGCTATGGACATAGAAGATAAACGCTTTGGTAAAATCTTTGACTTGATGCAGAACTTTTATAAAGTAGACCCTTTACTGCCAGAGCAAAAAAAGAGTCATTTGGTTTTGGGTAAACAAGAAGAAGCTTGTGAAGTACTACGCCTAAAGATGATAAAGGCACTGACCGATTCAGGAGCAGCTGCACGTTGTATGAAGCAGTTTGAGACTAAGAGTATTAAGGAGCTATTTGCCAAGTCACTTTTTGAAAAAGAGACTTTAGGGGAGCACTCTTGGTACAAAAAAGTAGCCAATGATGAGATAGAAGGACTCTATGCATACCTTAAAATAGAATTGGCTAAATGGGCTGAAGCTAGAGAAGCGATAGTTTTGGAAAATCTTTTTAATATCTATGCCTACTACAGAAATGCCAACATTACCAATGCCAAGAGTTCAGGTGTGTTGAGCTTTGATGATTTGACTTATTTTACCTATAGGCTTTTGCATGAGAGTATCAGTAAGGAGTTCTTGTACTTCAAGATAGACTCCAAATTTAAACACATACTGCTCGATGAGTTTCAAGATACCTCTACGTTACAGTTTTTACTCCTCAAGCCACTGATAGATGAAATATTTGCAGGCTCAGGGCAGAGTGAATTTAGAAGCTTCTTTTATGTGGGTGATACCAAGCAGTCATTGTACCGTTTTCGTGGTGGTGTAGAAGAGCTGTTTGACAAGGTAGCCCATGACTATGGGGTAGAGATACTGCCGATGGACACAAATTACCGAAGTTCTAAGTCTGTAGTAGAACAAGTCAACTTTTGGTTTGAAGAACCTACTATGAAAGGGTATATACCCCAGAAAAATCGTGACGGCGCATCCGAGGGCTATGTGGAAGTAGTTGAGTCTGAAGAGCTTATAGATGAAGCAGTAAAACAAGCCAAGAGACTTTTAAATTTGGGTATAAACATAGATGATATAGCCTTTTTAGTCAGTACCAATAAAGATGGACAGACGATACAAGAAGCATGTCAGCATGAAGAAATAGAGACTCTGTTAAAGACTTCCTCATCACTTAAAAATATACCAAAAATAGCAGCTTTAGTGGCTATGACAGAATATTTATTCTTTGGAGAGCAGATAGATGCACAAGCGATGTTGAACAATGTAGGAAAAACATTAGATGAGGTAGATGTCTCTTGGTTTTCTGCATTTATGTCTCCTCTCCGGGTGGTAGATAAGTTGGTGCGTGAGTTTGGATACTTTGATGAAGACTTAAATATCTTGAAACTTTTGGAGTTTGCCTCTAAGTATAGTGATATTCCTACTTTTATAGAGGAATTTCATACCTCTAGCATCGCCGTAGCTTCCAATACTATACATGGTGCAAAGATAATGACCATACACGGCTCTAAAGGCTTGGAATTTAAGTATGTAATACTTTTAGACAAATTGACACGAAAAAATAGTGATAAGTCAGCACTTTTATACCATTATAATGAAAGTTTGTATATAGATAAAATACTTTACCGTACTAAAGGCAGAGAAAATTTTGATTCTGAGTATGCCCAAATTATGGAGGAGCGTAAAATTTCATCTGTGAAAGATAGTATGAATGTACTGTATGTAGCACTGACTAGAGCTGTTGAGGGAATGATAGTGATTCGTAAGCCTAAAGACTCTATCTTTGATGCCTTGGGTATGGAGGTCATGTCTGTAGGCACATTAAAAATTGTAGGGCTTAACCCATGTGTTGACCCAAAAATAACCGAAACAATATCAAACATCACTATAACAAACTATGGCACACAAGAAACCCTCGAAAAATCTGAAGAGGATGAAAAAGACTACGAAGCCATCCTTTTTGGTACGGCTTTACACTATGCCTTAGAGATGTTAGGTAGTTTTGACGAAGAGAGTCTTCATATCGCTATGATGGCGGTACAAAACAGATATGGGCAACAACTTTTAGCAGAGAGTATGGATGAGATAGAAAAACGTGTGCGTATGCTTATTATTGATGCGTCATTTCAGGCATTATTACAAGGGGCAAAGATACGTAAAGAGCAGTCACTTTCATATGAGGGGGAACTTAAGCAGATAGATTTGCTTTTGGAATATGAAGAGCATAATTTAGTTATTGACTATAAAAGTTCTAAAAAATATGGCTTGAAACATCAAAAGCAAGTACGCTATTATAAAAAAGCGATTACAGATATTACGGGGAAAAGAACGGAAGGGATGATAATTTACCTAACAAATGAAGGAATTTCTCTTTTAAACTTAAGCTAAACTGAATTTAAAAAAATATTAAGGTTAAGTGGGTACAATCCATCCACAAAAAGAGTTTAGACTCTCATAAAACAAGGATTATCATGAAAATGACAAAGGTACTTAAACCTGCTGAAGTTACACGTGACTGGGTTTTGATCGATGCTGAAGGGTTAACTTTTGGTCGTATCTTAACTGAAGTAGCAACACTTCTTAGAGGTAAACATAAACCATCATTTACACCAAATGTGGACTGTGGTGACTACGTAGTTATCATCAATGCTGAAAAAGCAAAATTCTCTGGTGTAAAGCTAGAAGAGAAAGAGTACTTTACTCACTCTGGTTACTTTGGTTCTACAAAAAGTAAAAAACTTGGTGATATGCTCGAAAATCATACTGAGAAGCTTTATATGCGTGCCATGAGAGGTATGCTTCCGAAGACTAAACTTGGTAAACAGATGATCAAAAAAATGAAAGTATATGCGGGTGCTGAGCATCCACATACTGCACAAATCAATAAGGAAGCGTAATCATGGCTACATTTTATGCAACAGGAAAAAGAAAAGCGGCTATCGCTAAAGTTTGGATGACTCCAGGTAATGGTGAAATGCTTATCAATGGTAAGACGCTTGACCAATGGTTAGGTGGACATGAAACACTTAAAATGAAAGTGAGACTTCCACTAGAGCTTACTAAGCAACTAGACAGCATGAACATTAAAGCGACTACACTTGGTGGTGGTTATGCTGCACAAGCAGATGCTTTAAAACATGGTATCACTAAAGCGTTGGTAGAGTTTGAACCAACATTTAGAGCTATCCTTAAACCAGAAGGTCTTCTTACTCGTGACTCTAGAGTTGTTGAGCGTAAGAAACCAGGTAAGAAAAAAGCGAGACGTTCTCCACAATTCTCAAAAAGATAGTCGATACTTTTCGATTATTTTCGAAAGTCTCTTCCGAGGCTTTATCTCTTTTGCAAGAATTTTTCTTGCAAAAACTTCATATTACAACTTTATTCAAATACTATTTTATCTTTATAGAAAATGATTTAGACATAGGATTTTATTGCTTAAAATATGGGAGAGAGTGGAGAATTAAGTTTGTAGAGCAAGAGAGCTGTATAAAAAAGCTCTCTATAAAGAAGGTTTAACAAGCAGGGATATTACCACTACCTTTACCAAATTCATACATAAAATCGTGAAGATGATTTTCAAGTTTTTTAAATTTCCCACTATTTAAAAATGGTTTAGACTTTGGGCAAAAATTTTCAAGTTCTGATTTGAAGGCGTCACCTGTAAGTTTCTTCCACTCTTTTTGTGTGTGTTTACCTGCTATTGCTCCACCTGTTTTACCACAATCATCTTTCATAAATTTTTGATAAACTCTTTTACCTTTGGCCTGATCTGCTGATGCTGTTGTAGTTACTAAAGCCAATCCAAGTAGTGTTACTAATGCCAGTGTTGTAGTTTTTTTCATTTCAATCCTTTTATTTTTATATTCTAAATTATATATATAAATCGTGAACTTATTGTGAAGCTAGACTTATAATTATAATAAGTCTAGCAAATTATAAATTTATTCTTTCTTAATATTGATATCGTACGAAAGCACGGAAATTTTGTGCTTTAATATCTACATTTTCTGGTTTCACCCATCCTGAACATCTAATATTTGGCGTATAATCATGTTGTTCATACGTATATCGTATTTGTCCGGTAAGATTTTTTAGACCCAAGAGGTTGAAGTTCCAGTATGCTTCATAAGCATCCCCACGTACGGCCACTTTAGAACCCATAACACTATCTTCAGCCCATGTCATAGGTGTCCAGTATTTACTTCCATGATTGTACTCAAATCCAAGCTTACCTTTTTCTGTTATCATATCAGGTATAGTAAATCCTGTCCAAACAGAATATCCCACTTCATTGTCAGTACTTCCTAAAAGTGTATGCCCCGAATCTGGGTTATACTGTGTTCTTGCACCAGAGAGGAAAAGTGTAGTGTCATCCAAGAAATCAT
Organism: Sulfurovum sp.; assembly: GCA_026991605.1. Lineage (GTDB taxonomy): Bacteria > Campylobacterota > Campylobacteria > Campylobacterales > Sulfurovaceae > Sulfurovum. The sequence goes on along the minus strand of JALXBG010000160.1, from coordinate 293 downwards.
TTACCATATCACCTACACCTGTCATTTGAAAAGAAATAGCATCTAAGTAAGCTGTTCCAGCATCTGTAGAAATATCACCGGTTGTCGTATTGAGACCTTTTGTATTGAAAATTGAAGCATGTTCAAGCATTACTTTATATTGTCCATCATCATAAAGGTTCCCTAGAAGAATAAGGAAATCAACATTTTCATTTACATCACCATCTTCTATAGCGTAAGGTCTGTAACCTCCCTTATCATAGATAGTTTGGACACCTTTACCTGTATGTGCTCTACCTATGACTGTTTTAAGA
>JALXBG010000159.1 GCA_026991605.1 Sulfurovum sp. | reverse complement strand
TTTCTTCTATGACTGTGTCAACTTTGATGGTGACAGGCTGTTTGAGTAGAGCTTTGGCAAGCTTTTCTATATTTGCAGGGAAAGTGGCAGAAAAAAGAAGGGTTTGTTTGCCTCTTGGCATGTTTGATCCAATTTTGACTATCTCATCATAAAATCCCATATCAAGCATTCTGTCTGCTTCATCTAAGACAAGTGTTTTAATGTTCTCTAGGGTGAGTGTCTCTTTGGCTAAGTGGTCTTGTATGCGCCCTGGTGTCCCTATGAGTATATGCGCACCTTTGGCAAGTGAATCTGCCTGTGCACGTAAAGGTACACCACCATAGAGTGTGAGTATCTTGAGGTTAGGTTTATAGGCAGCCACACGTCTAAGCTCTACAGCAATCTGATCTGCAAGTTCCCTTGTTGGGGTGATGATAATAGTTTGTGGTTTATAGTTATTTGTGTTTGTATTCATCACACAAGGCAGTCCAAAGGCCAAAGTTTTTCCTGAGCCAGTTTTGGATTGTGCCAAAATATCTGAGCCATCGAGTATGGGGTTGATGGCTTTTTCTTGTATCTCTGTCATCGCAGTAAAGCCAAGCGTAGAGAGTGTCTCTAAAAGTGCATCTGGTATGCCTTCAATGGTATTAAAGTTTGTCACTATTTTACTTCAAAAGTAGATTTTTCAATGATGACAGGGTAAAAGTAGCCGTATCCGAAGTCTTTATCAACAGCGACTGTACCTTTTGCGACTATTTTGTCTCCAGCTTTAACAGTAGAGCTAGGGGCTGTAAATACGAGATCATCAGTAAGTTTTTTTTCATTTCCTGTCCCATCACCAAGATGAACCCAATCACGTTTCATAATGCCTTTGGAGACTTTAAATACAGTTCCTTTTAAAGTAATAATCTGACCTTTTAAATCTTGTCTCCACATATGTACTTCTTCTACAGTATAAGCATCTTTCTTAATAAAAGGTTTGGCTGGTTTTTCATCTTTAGGTTCACTAGGCATTCCTCTGCCCATACCTGCATGAGGGTCTTTCATTTTGCCTCCCAGTCCAAGCATATCTTTCATACTTTTGGGTGCTGTGACTTTTTGAGGAAGATACACATCTGAAGCAAAATAAATTTCTTTAAATTCTTGGTTAAGTGTTTTACTTTTAAAGTCTTTCATTAAAGTCTTTTTATCAAATCCTATTTTGTCTCCTACCTGAACAGGTGCGTTAGCTATGGCAACCCAAGTCTCTTTACCCTGCTCTTGTACTTTAAGGTATTTGTAGCCCATTGCGGGTTTGACCTCTAGTACTTTTCCATAAAAAATAGGTGCTTTTTGTGTAGCTATGGTTGAAGGTATTTTTGTCTCTTTACCTCCATGCATATCTATTTTGGTTTCTTGTGCATGTAAAAGTGTAAATGTGGTAAGTAAGGAGAGTGTTGCAAGTGAAAGGTATTTCATGGTATTCCCTATAATTTTTTATTTATTATAGGGAAAGAAGATTAATAAAGCGTGAAAGGTTATGCGTTTGCTTTTCTGTAATCCATAATCATTTTGTAGGCTTCATCTTTTAAAAGAAGTTTTTCTTTTTTAAGTGTTTCAAGTTCCATATCTGTCATTGGAGTATCTCCATTTTCAGCATGTTCTATTTTTTTGTCAAGCTCATTGTGTTTTTCAAAAATGTGTGCAAAGTGTGCATCTTTTTGTTTAAGTTCGTGAATTTCATCTCTATATTCGTGTAACATAGTTACTCCTTGGTGTTTGATGTTAAAAGTATAACACTTTTACACTATCAAAATATTGAAATTAAGTTCTGTACTCTGCATTGATTTTAACATATTCGTAACTTAGGTCACAACCATAAGAAGTATAAGAGCTATCACCTAAACCGATGTCACATGTGACTTTAAATGTATCTTGTTTCATAATTCTGTAGGCTTGCTCTTCTCGTACTTTGTCTAACTCTCTAAATTCATTAGAGTAGATGAGTAAGTCATCATAGTGAATGGTAAGTGTTTTATCATCACAGGCTATACCCGAAGCGCCAATAGTAGAAGCGATACGACCCCAGTTTGGATCTTCTCCAAAAAGTGCGGTTTTGACAAGCAGGGAATTGCTTAGAGCCATAGAAGCTTTTTGTGCCTCTTCAAGCGTTTTAGCACCTTTGACTTCAAAGCTCACGAGTTTATTGGCACCTTCTCCATCACGCAGTATCATCATAGCAAGTTCAAACATAATTTTATTGAGTGCTTGCGTGAATGCTTTTTTATCGTAGTTCCCAGATGTTTTATTGGTAAGTAACATCACGGTATCGTTGGTAGAGGTGTCACCATCTACAGAGATACGGTTAAAAGATTTTTCAGTCGAGTCTAAAAGTAGGGTATCCATATCTGATTTAGGTATGTCTGCATCGGTAATAATAAAACAGAGCATCGTAGCCATAGCAGGGTCTATCATCCCAGCACCTTTACAGATGGCTGCGATATTAAAAGAAGTGCCATCTTCAAGTTCTACTTTATAGGCTGACTCTTTTTTGAAAGAGTCAGTTGTCATAATAGCACGTGCCGCATCATCAGAATTTTTACTGTTAAAGTCTAGAGTATCAAAAGCAGAAGTTATTTTTTCCAGTGGTAAGCGGTAGCCTATGACACCTGTAGAACTCATCAGAGGATTAAGTACATTTTTCTTTTTGGAAAGTATTGACATAATAAGATCAATATCTTCTACACCTTTTTCACCCGTCATAGCATTGGCATTTTTAGCATTAATGAGTACAAAATCTGTTTTAAAATTTTTAGGGTGCTTTTGAAAATGTTTGATAGGTGCAGCTTGAAAAGTGTTTGAGGTAAATACTGCTGAAATGTCACAAGGTACATTTGAGCGAATAAAGGCTACATCACCTTGCTCTTTGTTTGGACGCATTCCTACATTGGTAGCACCACAGTAAAAGCCTTCTACATTTTCAAGACCATTTTCTAATTCAACTATTTTATACATATTTTAACTCTTCTGGTTTTTATTATTTAGGACGCATACAGAGCAAAGCTCTTCCTTGCTACGTTGACACTGGGTCAACTTCAGCAGTTGGCTCACGTAACTAGTTACGTTGAAGAAATTATATTTAAACATATTTTAATTCCTCAGGTTTTACTTTCTTGCGTACTATTTTTTTTGCTTTTCGTATCCCGTCACCTGTACCGATGAGTAGAAGTTTTGATTCTGGCATAATAATTGTATCTCCCTTAGGCATAGGGATAAATTTACCATCTTTTTGACGAATACCGATAATAGTGACATTCGCAATGTCTCTAAATCGTGCAGCTTTTATTTTTTTCAGTGCCAGCCAAGATGTTTTAGAAACTTTTGCCTCTTCCATATCAAGAGGGGTGTCTTTTTTATAGAGGAACTCTTGGAGTAGGTTTTCCATATCTGGTCGTGCTGCCATGGCATTGATACGTTGTGCCATAAGTTTGGTTGCAGTGACTACTTTGTCAGCTCCGAGTTTTAGTAGTTTTTGGTCATCCTCATTACTCTTGGCATTGGCAATGATGAGGTATTTTCTTGTCCGTCCTATCTCTTTTTCATACAAACGTGCAGAGGCTATGGTGGCGATGTTGTCAGCAACATTGTCTGCAAGGGTGATGACCCCTTTGGCTGAAGAGAGATGAGATTTGAGTATACCTGCTTCCGTGTGCGGCTCTGCCGTGACAAAGTAAGGATAGTGGTATTTTTTGGCTACTTCTTCTATGTCTTCACGTGGATCAACAACCACAAAAGGGATGTGGTTTGCACGGAGTTGTTTGGTGACTTGGATGGTAAATTCATTATGGTAACAGACCACAAAATGGTGTTTAAGTCTCGCTATTTCGTAAAGCATTTTACGCTCCTTGGCAGTTTTTTGAAATTCACCCTTTTTTACCACTTCAGCAATAATACCTACAGCAATGGAAAAGACAACAAAGCCAAAAATAATAAGTGTAATCGTAAAAATACGCCCCATATCTGAGATGGGTTGTATCTCTCCAAATCCTACAGTAGTGAAGGTAATACCTGTTTGGTAGATAGCATCCATTAATGGGAAGTGATCAATAATCATGTAACCCATGGTACCGATAAGCATAACAAGTACAGTAAGTATAAGTGGAAGTCTAAACGGTGCTAAATGTCCATAGTATTCGTCATTTAGTGTGATATGGGGTTTTGGTGCGCTTCTCCAACCGAGAAACTTTTTAAATTTTTGGATAAAAATCATGATAAGAGAGTATAGCCTCTCTTATCTTAAAGGTCTAAGCAATGAGGCTTAAACAGCTGCTGCAGCAAGCGCTGCTTTTTTCTTCATAGTTCTAAGTGTAGATGCTGCTACTCTTACTCTTTTTGTTGTTCCATCTTCTAAAGTAATCTTTACAGATCTTAAGTTTGGAAGTTGTCTTCTTTTTGTTTTGTTATTTGCGTGAGAAACATTGTTTCCTGTAAGTGGCCCTTTGCCAGTGATGTCACATCTTCTTGCCATAATATGTCCTTCATAAGTGATACCGTTTAGAAACGGTGAATATTTTGTGGGATTATAGACAAAAGTTTCATAAAATTTGCTTAAAGACGTACAACACTGCATTTGTATGATTTATAGGTGGTGTGTGCTATAATTATTAAAATTTTTAATAGACTTCTTGCATAACGTTATATTTTGGAGATATTCTTGAGTGTGCATTAGTTTTTATTAAATAGGCTCGAAGTCCTAGCCATAGCTAAGTCGAGAGATTATTTAATGAAAAATGATGTGCAATAAAAATGTTATGCAAGAAGTCTAATTATAGGAAAATGATGTTAGTAGCTCCAAGTATTTTATCTGCTGATTTTGGGAAGTTGGCAGAAGATGTTAAAGCCATTTGTGAGGGTGGCTGTGATTTGGTACATGTGGATGTAATGGATGGGCATTTTGTACCCAATCTTACCATTGGACCTGTGGTAGTAGAGGCGGTGGCTAAGGTAGCGACTAAACCCTTAGACATTCACCTTATGGTAGAAAACAACAGTTTTTTTGTGGATTTGTTTGCTCCGTTAAAGCCGGGGTTTATCTCTTTTCATATTGAAGAAGAAAAACACCCACATAGACTGATACAAAAGATACGTACTTTAGGGATTCGCCCTGCGATTACACTAAACCCACATACCCCACCTGAAGCCATAGAGTTTTTACTTGAAGATGTTGATATGGTATTGCTTATGTCCGTAAACCCAGGTTTTGGTGGACAAAAGTTTATCCCCAATGTTGTTGAGCGTGCCCAGCGCCTTAAAGCACTCATTGAAAAAAGAAACCCTAAGTGTCTTATAGAAGTAGATGGTGGGGTAAACGATGAGAATGTAAAAGAACTTGAAGCGGCAGGCGTAAATGTTGTGGTAGCAGGTTCATTTGTTTATAAACATCCAGAGGGTGTAGCTACAGCTATATCTGCATTAAAATAAGAGGAAGATTCATGCGTATTAAGATATGTGGTATTACCAATTTAAAAGATGCTCTACATGCAGTAGATTGTGGTGCAGATGCTTTGGGCTTTGTATTTTATAACAAGTCACCGCGCTATATTACCCCTGCAGCTGCAAAACGTATTATTGACCAATTACCTCCCTTTGTAGAACGTGTAGGACTTTTTGTAAATGAAGGTATAGAGACAATAGATACGGTTTCAAAATACTGTGATATTTCACGTGCACAGATACATTTTGATGTAGATGAAGAATCACTTGATGCCATAGGTTTGCAAACTTTACCTGTAGTACGTGCAAGAGGTCCTGAGGATTTAAGAAAATTTAAAGATCGTTACCGTTTGGTAGATGCATATACAGAAGGGTATGGAGGCTCAGGACAACGTCTTAACCTTGACTGGTTTAATGGTGTAGACTGTTCTAAAATTATTTTAGCTGGTGGACTTACCCCTGAAAATGTAGCACAGGTGAAAAAACTTGGCTTTTATGGTGTTGATGTCAGCTCTGGTGTGGAGTCTATTAAGGGAAAAAAAGATCCTAAGAAAGTACAGCAGTTTATACTGAATGCAAAAAGTCTTTAACGAACTTACCACAGCATTTCGTAAACATGACGGAGTGTTGAGTGAGGAGCAATATAAACATATTGTGACCAAATACACAACACTGCTTGAAGACAGTGATACTATTTTCATCCTGCTACAAGCTTCTGGCTATCCTATCTCTCAAATAGATGATGAAACATATCGATTAGAAACATGTTTTACCTCTCATGAAGCGCAACGTTACTGTGTCATTGACATAGAGACCAATGGTGCCAAACCGGGTACTTCACAAGTGATAGAGATAGGTGCGATTATGATACAAAATGGACAAATAATCAACAGACTTGAAACTTTTGTGGAGTGTGCGTTTTTGCCAGAATACATTAGCAAAATAACAGGTATAGAACCTACAGACCTTATAGGTGCACCTTCAAGAAAAGAGGCACTGACGCAGCTAAGACACTTTATGGAAGATGCTGTATTTGTAGCACATAATGCAGACTTTGACTACTCTTTTCTCGATGCCTCATTTGAACGTTTTGGTCTGGGTAACATAGGAAACCCAAAACTTTGTACCATTGAACTGGCACGCCGTACTTTTGAGAGTGAACGTTATGGGTTAGCGTATCTTATAGAAACTTTAGGCATAGAGACTGCTACACATCACAGAGCTTTTTCAGATGCAGTATGTGCTGCGAAGGTGATGGAAAAGTCTTTTGAAACCTTACCTGAGTATGTAGATACAGCAGATGCCTTACTACAATTTTCTAAGTCTTCTAAAAAAGAGAGACGTCTTAAAAAAGATAAAAATTAATTTTCTTTTCCTAATATATGATGTAAAAAAAGTATTTGAGCAAAGACAGCTGCAAAAATACTGAGTACAGGAATGTAGTTAAAGGCTGCCGCTATCATAGCAAGTACTGTACTCTTTTTGGTTATTTCTTTTATCTGCTTCGCTTTCTTGGGATCTTTTTTGTCAGATATAAAGAGGGAGCTAACATCATAAATGGTAGGATTTTTAAGTAAGATAGACCAAAGCCATAGCATATACACAGCCCCTATAAGTGGAATGAACATAATAGGAAATGTGAAGATAAAGATAAGAAACATCATTACCGCAGACTTTAGGCTAATCAATATAGATGTCGTGATATTTGGTGTACCAACTACTTTGGCTTGAGGGTAGTGTTTTTTTGCAAGTTGGATGAGTAGGGGTTCTATCATGAAGGAAGTAACTATGGAAATCATAATAATAAAAATCATATAGCTGATAGCTATGGATGCGACTTTTGCGCCTGTGGTCTGAAGCCACTCCCATGGAATCCATGAGAGGTAGGAGACAATAAAGCTGTTAATACTGTCACATATGAGCCATGCTATGATGACATAGGTGATGATGGCTGCGATGAATGTAACTTTCATGACGAAGAGTAAAACAGTACCTGAGATGATGTCTTTGAAGCTTTTTCCTATGGTTTGTGTCATAGCTAACCCTTTATTGTTGAATTTGTTGTATGTTTTCGTAGGGTGTTGTACCCCTACAACACCTTTAATATTGAAATACTTTTATGATGTTCGAAATATTGGTGTTGTCATGGGACAACACCCTACAGGTACTCATTTTTAAATGCAACATATCTTTTGGCAGAAGCATATAACTCTGCTACCTCTTCATCTGTAAGTTCTCTTACTACTTTGGCAGGGCTTCCCATGATAAGGCTTCTAGGTGGGAACTTTTTGTTCTTAGTAACCAAACTTCCTGCTCCTACGATGGACTCTTTGCCTATGACAGCACCATCAAGTATGGTAGCAGACATACCTATGAGGCAGGCATCTTCTATGGTACAGCCGTGCAGCATGACTCTGTGACCTACAGTAACATCGTTACCTATAGTAGTAGGGTTTCCATCAGACATATCGGCTTTTTTATGGTGGGTGACGTGTATCATGCTGAGGTCTTGTATGTTGGTTCTGTCGCCTATGGTAATGAAATGTACATCCCCACGCACCACACAGCCAAACCATACAGCGGAGTCTTCGCCCATAGTTGTTCTTCCTATGACGGATGAACCTTCAGCTACCCATGCATTACGACCTAGCTTTGGTGTCCATTCCTGAAATTTCAATAACATTTTTTCTCCTGTAGGGTGGGTTTTCTAACCCACCAAATTATAAGTATCGCTTCGTGTTTTTGCGGTGGGTTAGAAAACCCACCCTACGACTCTTTGAGTATTCTGTTTGCCAGACGACTGACATAATCAGGGGTCTCTTTTTTTGTTTTGTCATATATTTTAGAAACATACTCTTCTAAAATACAGTGGTTATTGACCTCTTTGCCCAGTGAAGGTATTTTGGTGTAGTTTCCATTTGGTTGGAGTTCCCAACGCAAAGCGTTGTCTGCAAGTTGGAGCATGAGGATTTGCTCTATTTTTTGTGTGAGATTGTCTTCCAAAATAGGTGTCATAAGCTCTATACGACGTACAAGGTTACGTGGCATAAGGTCAGCACTTGCGATGTAACATTTAACTTTGTCATGCTTAAAGTAGTAGATACGTGCATGCTCCAAGTATTTACCTATAATAGACGAGACAGTAATATTTTCAGATATTCCTTTAACCCTAGGTTTCAAACAGCAAATCCCACGGATGATTAGGTCAATCTTACAGCCTTCTTGTGATGCAACATAAAGTGCCTTGATGATGTCAGTATCTACCAAAGAGTTAGCTTTAAGGATGATATGTCCTTGTTTCCCTTGTTTTGCCTCTTTTTCTATGAGCTTTAATAACTTAGGCTTGATTTGTTTTGGAGACATAAAGAGTGTACCTAGTTTGGTATGGGTAGAAAAACCTGTTAAAAAGTGAAAAAAGTGTGTCGCATCCGTTCCAAATATCTCTTTAGAGGTAAAGTAGGACATATCGGTATAAATCTTCGCTGTTCCTGGGTTATAGTTTCCTGTAGCTAGATGCACGTAACTCTGTAACTTGTTGCCTGTACGTTTGATGACCTGTGCTATCTTTGCATGGACTTTAAGACCTGGAATACCATATACCACATGTGCACCCGCTTCTTCGAGTGCTTTTGCCCAACGTAGGTTGTTCTCTTCATCAAAACGTGCTTTGAGTTCTACAAGTACCATGACTTGCTTGCCATCTTGGACTGCATCGATAAGTGCTTTAACAATAGGTGATTTTTGTCCTGCACGATAAAGTGTCATTCTAATGGCAACAGTTTCAGGATCAGCTGCAGCTTGTTTGATAAACTGTATCACTGGTTCAAAAGAGTCAAATGGATGGTAGAGAAGTACATCTTGCTTGTCTATAGCATCAAAGATGTTTTCAGAGTCTAAAGGTGGCAGTGTCTTAGGATTAAACGTAGGGCGTACCAAGTGTGAAAGTGCTTTGTCTCCCACGATTTGCCATAGACTTCCAAGATTAAGTGGTAGACTTTTATAGGTATAGATATCTTTATCATCAAGATCAAGATGTGAGAGTAGAAACTTAGTTAGTTTTTTATCTGCGCCTTCCATGAGTTCAAGACGAATGAGTGATCCTTTGTTACGTGAACGAAGACCCTCTTGCAAGATTTCCAAAAAGTCATCAGCTTCTTCCTCTTCTATCTCTATGTCTGCATTTCTTGTGACCCTAAATGGTGTAGAAGCCAGCTTTTTAAAACCAGGGAAAAGTTCTGAAGCAAAGTGTTCTACTACAGATTCTATGGGGATAAATGTTTGTTCTACCTGTAAGAAACGTGGCAGTATACGAGGTATACGAATCAGTCCGTGTTTAATATTTTTAGAATCATCTTTAAGTGTAATTGCCAAACCAAAACTTAGGTTGTTGAGGTGAGGGAAAGGGTGTGTGGCATCTACAGCGATGGGGATGATAACAGGATAGATTTCATTAAAAAATATCTTTTTTACAGCTGATTTTTCATCTTCACTTAGCGCATCATAGTTTTTGACATGCACAGCATTGTCATGGAGTTCGGAGATGATAGAGGTATAACAAGTCTCTAAGACTTGATGTTCTTTGTGCAGGTAGTCATGTATCTGTTCCAGTTGCTCTTTAGGTGTGAGCTTGTCAGCACCAGTCTCTTGTACACGTGCTTTAAAAAGTGCTTTCAGTCCTGCTACACGTATCATATAAAATTCATCTAAGTTTGTTCCATAAATAGCAAGGAACTTTAGACGTTCAAGTGCTGGGAGTGTAGCATCAAGTGCTTGAGCGAGAACACGTGAATTGAATTGTAACCAAGAGAGTTCACGGTTAAAATAGAGTTGTGATGAATTGAGGTCTGCGTTCATGGGTGTTGCCTGCGTGATTATTTTTTTGTATTATAACATATTGTACCGTAGGGGTAGACCCGTGTGTCTACCCTTTATGTTTTCTATTGGATAGACACATGGGTCTACCCCTACAATTTTTTCACCTTAGCTATCTCATCCCGTAGTCTAGCAGCATCTTCAAAGTCCAGATTTTTAGCCGCTACGAGCATCTTGGCTTTGAGTTCTTTGACGAGCTGTTGTCTCTCAGCTTTTGGCATCTTATCCATTTTTGAGCGTTTATTATAAAGTTCACCTGCATCTTCTACTTTAAGGTCTGTGTCTAAATCGCGAAGCGTAGTCTTTGGCGTAATACCATGTT
>JALXBG010000158.1 GCA_026991605.1 Sulfurovum sp. | reverse complement strand
GGCACAGTGGAGTTTTGAAGAGGTAGACAGTAAACTTCGTGTTATTATGCAAAACATTTTTAAAACAGCTTACGATACCTCTGTAGAGTTTCATTGTGAAGGTGACTTGGTAACAGGAGCCAATATTGCAGGTTTTAGAAAAGTAGCAGATACCATGATAGACCAAGGGGCAGTATAGGGTGCCTAATATTATTTAGTTTTCAAACTCTTTTGCTATACTAAATAATAGATAACAGATCTAAAAGGTTAATGTTCGATAATTGGACTTCACAGGAGTAATATATGGTATATGCAAAAATAGTTTTAGCATCGTTAATTTGGGCTGGACTCTTTTATTATGGGGGTACAAAATGGTTTGATACGAAACATGAGTCAACATGTACCTCAGAAATAAAAAAGGGCGAACCAAATTTAGAAGTGGTAAAAGAGAGTTGTCTTCAAACGGCTGAGGTCTATGTTAAACAAGAAGAGTATGGTACAGCTTCATGGTTTTATCTGCTTGGTGGAGAGGTAGATAAAAACATAAATGAAATAGAAGGTAAAATAACAGATGATTTTTATATGAACATTGGTCACTCTTATCTTTTAAAGGGAGATTACGAAAAGGTAAAAGAGATTTATTCCAAATATCCCTGGGAAGAGGGAGAAGACTTTCATTATGTTGATGAGACCATACAGCCTGATTTTGAAATTTTGCCTAAACTCTATAAAGATAAAAAAGAGAACATTGCCAAAGGTTTGGCTATTTGGAATGAGATTTATAAACCTATAGGTAAAATTGTTGATGAGAGCAATGCCTATAGTGAAGCAGTAGATGAAGATAACCTTACTGGACAAATTTATCATTTGGAAAAGTATTTAGAATATGCTGAACCCTTTAAAGATAAAGAATCTATTGATTATGATTCCTATAAAGAGACATTAAACGAACTCTACTCTTCTAAGTCAGATAAGCAAAAATCTATAGATACCTGTAAAGAGTTACTTCGAGAGAATAAAGAGACCCTTTAATTTAAAATATCACGCATGTGGTCTGGAATACGTGCAGGTTTTCCATTTCTAATAAACACAAGTACGATGTCCATAGAGAAGATAACTTTATCTTCTTTAATAACGGTCTGCTTAATCATAGCAGAACTGTATTTTTTTTCTAAAATATCCATGGTTACTTCTACCATGTCTCCTAAAAACGCCATGCCTAAAAAGTTTGCATTGATACTCGAAACCACAAAGCCACTTTTATCTTCATCCATAGGAGGTATGCCCTTTTTAAAAAAGAGTTCAGACCTTGCACGTTCACAATACTTAATGTAGTTGGTATGGTAGACTATTCCACCTGCGTCTGTATCTTCATAATATATTCGTATTTTCATTTTGTAGCCTGTAAATCTAAATATTTTTAAGATTATACAGAAGATGGGCTTTATCTTACTTTCAGATTATAATGTTAAAATAAACTTAAATAATAATATTACTATGTAAGGATAAGATTTGAAATTAATTAATAGGTTAGAAAAAATATTCCAAGAGCTCATGAGCAAAGAGTACTTCAATAAAGAGAGTACTGTTAAGGAAGTAATTACAAGCTTAATTGGCAAAGATGAAGAGGAGGCAGAGTATCATAGTGAGATATACATACTTTTAAAAGCAATGATAAACGCTGCTAAGTCAGATGGAAGCATAGATGGAGATGAGCAGAAAAAAATTATGGATTTTATGGGTGACATGAGTAGAGTTGAGCAGATGTTTGTTGAACATGAAATGAAACAAGAGTTAGATTTAGGAGCATTTCTTAAAGAGGTTCCAGAAGGTATGGCAGAACAGGTCTACTACATGAGTCTTTTTGCAATTGATTTAGATGTAGAATCTGAAAGACTCTACTTAGAGAAACTAGCAGAAGGGCTTAATTTGTCAATAGATGAGATTAATAATATTCATGAGAGTTTAGATGCTGAGGCTTTAGCATAAGGCTAAAGCCTAGTAGGTTTTAGTTAAGAGTTATCTCTTTTTATTTTTAGATTTACTCTTAACTTCTTTTTTTGTACGCTTCTCAGCTTTGAGTTGTTTAAGGTACTGTTTAGCAGTTAACTCTTTACCTGCTACGATAACATGTGTAGCAACACCACGTTTACAAAGCTCTTTGGCATCCATCCAGTAGTCTTGACCTATAATCATTTTTTTAAACTCATCTTCACTTAAAAAACCTTTTTTTACGATGAGGTCATAAAAAAATTGTTCCAGTTTAGCTGAAGTATGTTTTACATGACTTTTAACCTCTCCACCTTTACCATGAGAACCATGAGAATATGTGTGGAACATTAGGTCAGAGTAGGGGTAGACTACACGTTTGTCAGCCATACAAAAAAGTAATGCTCCCATGCTATAACCACGGTTGTCTAAGTAAGCTACAGTTCTTCCATTAAATTTTTCTTGGATGATGTTGTAAAACTGCATACCTTCATGAACAAAACCACCACCAGAGTTAATCATAAACTCCATGTAGTCATGCTCTTTGGCTTCTCGTAGTTCATTAAAAACAGAGTGAAGACCTTTTTTTAGTTCAAAAAATCGACCGATGTAGACCCTATAACGTTTATGTTTAGGGGTCACTTCGTATAGGTTTTTCTCTTTATTTACTACACGTTTGTTTTCAGCTATAACTTCTGAATAGAGGGTGTGCTGTTCACTACTTAGCTCTTTTTTTGCACCAGTCATTGTTGCTCCCTATTTTTTAGTTATATTATAGCGTATTATTTTACCTCTTGTGCAATTAAATGAATAGCCATACCATAAGAGGTTGAGTTATTGTATTTGGTTAAGACTCTAAAATTATCTCCACCTAGCCATATATCATCATGGTTAGAATTTCTATTTTTTAGCAAATAAGCTTTTGACTCATTAAAAGGCTCGGTAGGTTTTATGCCTTTTTTAGCCAAGTAGCTTAGAGAATATTTCTTTTTATGGCTGGTTTTCAGTTTGCTAAATCGTTTACCAGAAAAATTGGTAGGTACAGCTACTACAGCTCCTTTTTTCCAACCTTTTTTATGCATGAACTTAGCGATAATCCCTATGGAATCCTCTAAATCCCAAGGGTCTTTTATGCCGTCTCCATTGTAGTCTACTCCAAAACGTCTCTGTATAGAAGGCATCTGTTGAACAGCCCCCATAGCTCCTGCAAATGAGCCATATTGAGAGTAGATATCTCTGTTTTGTTCTCTCATAAGTAAAAAGA
>JALXBG010000157.1 GCA_026991605.1 Sulfurovum sp. | reverse complement strand
CTACCAATGGCTTTGATATTGCAAAACTAGACTTGAAATTTAGAGACTCTGGTGACATCCTTAATGGTACCATACAAAGTGGTCAGAAATTTAAGTGGTTGGATATGGGGGAAGATGAAGAGGTGGTGATTAGGGCAAAAAGTAGATTGGTAATTTCAAAAATATCCCTATAGCTTTTTATCATATACTATACACATAATGTGATAGCATATGAAAGTGATTAAATAATTTTAGCACACAGGAATAAAATCAATTGTTTCTACATTGTATAAGTTTGTATTTGGTTTTAGTAAAAAAGTTTTACCATGACTACAGCCTGGAGTAGAAACCCTAAATTCTACATCATCATTTAATATTGGTACATTGATGTTGAAACTTCCTTCTGGCACATTTTCTTCTAAATAATAGACTAAACCACTATTAATACCTTGTACAATAAGTACTGGAGTATAATTATAATTTTGATTATTATAGTATTTTACATTTCCTATGATTTTGATTGTTGTATTGTATGATACCGTTCTCTTTTTGAGTATAATGCATGTATCAAGTATTTTATTTTCTCCCTCCTTGAGATTAATAGGAGAAGGATATTCCCCATAATAGTAAGAAGGGCCTATAAGTTTGTATGCAGTAAATTTTAGATTTTTTCCAGAGAGCAAGGCATACACAGAAATATCACCATTTATATCAGTAGGTACTACATATGAATCCCAATTGATTGATTTGAATTGTACTCGTGCGTTAGATACACGAGTACCATTTTCATCTTCTACGCACCCTGTAAATTTAGCTTTAGGACCTTTGGCATCTAGGTTCCATGATGTGAAGTGAGTGACTGTTCCTACATATGTAGAATAGTGCCCACTATTGGTTGCTTCACCTTCTTGCACCCAGTATCCTTGTTCCTCATCATAATACCATAATGGTACAGTAGAAGGAGTATTAAGAGATGTGTCATTAGGGTAAGTAAGTGTTGCTATGCTTTCGCCATCTAGATTTAGTGGATTGCCATTTGCATCAGTAAGTTCAACATTCATAAATCCATAAGACTGAATAGGGAAAGTTGTATTTCCTTCAATCCCTTCAAATGTACCAGGAAAAGTTGCTCTACCCTCCTGTGTGGTAATCGCATGATAAGACATTTTGACAGTTACTGTGCCTGTATAAGCAGTGCCATTTGCATCTATGTATCCGTTTACTGGTAACTCTACAGAAGCACCATTGCTTTGGCTAACTGTAGCACCCTCAGCTGCATCAAATGTCAGAGTAGCTTTTGGTGTATCAAGTGTGATATTTAGGTTGATGTCAGTTGTGTTGACATCTGTCACACGACTGTTAGCCAAATAGTCAGGATGTGTAACATTTACCAATACTCTTTCGCCTGCTGGAACATTTGAAAGTGAGTAGCTACCATTGTTATCTGTAGTAACAGTAGTCCCTGCAACAGTTACTTGCGCACCAAAGATTCCTGTACCGTTAATGTCAGTTACTCTACCATTAAGTGTACTCGTGCCTATAGTATTGTCTGTGATGGTGATACTAACATTTGCTTCAGTAGATTCTGCTAGGTGTCCATCCATCGCACTAAAAGTAAAGTAGTCAGTTCCCACATACTCAGCGTTTGGATGGTAGGTAACATTTGGGAGTTCACCAGTGAGTGTGCCATGATCAGGCATGGTATGTAGATTATACATCAAGGTGTCTCCATCGCTGTCTTCTACTGTAACATTGATATCAAGTGAGGTATTTTTGGAGGTTGTTACAGATAAATCATTAGCCGTTGGTGCATGATTGGTTAAAGCATTTACGGTAACTGTGCGTGTAACTGGTGAAGCTTGATTTCCAGCTAAATCAGAAGCAGTGTAGACAATGGTATAAATGCCTGCAGTTGTAGTATTAACTGTACCATTGATATCTACAGTTACATTGCCATCTCGGTCATCAGTAGCAGTAGCACCTTCTTCTGTATAGGTCTCTCCTACAGTTAAAGTAACATCCCCACCATTAAGTGTAATGACTGGTGCAGTCGTATCTGTTGGTAGTACTACGGTGACTGTACGTGTTGCAGTAGCTTCATTACCTGCTGCATCACTAACTGTATATGTGATGGTGTATGTTCCAGCAGTTGTAGTATCTACAGGATTATCAACCACGATAGCGTCTGTTATATCACCATCTTTATTGTCAGTTGCTGTAGCACCTGCATCTACATAGGTATCTCCTACAGTTAAGGTTAAGGTAATGTTTGTATCTCCATTGAGCGTAAGCACAGGTTTTACTGTATCGACATCAGTGCTGGTAGTAGGCAAGACTGTAATGATAACATAGTCACGGGTTTTTAATGGTGAGTATATACCACCTGTTTCTGTGGTAGTGAGTCTAAAAACAAGTTTTTTCTTTTTGTTTACATTTGGTGCAGTAAAAGTAGGGGAGACTATTTTTTTGTTTGAAAGTCTAACCTTTTTTCCTTTTATTTGTTTCCATTTATAGGTTGTAATTTGTCCTTTTGCGCTAGGTGTACTAGCATTTCCATTGAGTGTTACAAGTGTATTTGCATTGACTTGTTGGTCTTTTCCTGCATTGGCACATCCTGTAAGTAGGAGAGCAAAAGCAATAAGAAAACTATAGAGTATGTTCTTCATGATATTCCCTTTTGTATGTATGATATGTGGTGTACATAGGTATAAAATAAGGAAAAGAGTTAAAAATATAATACTACATTCCAGATTTTAGGCGCAATCTGGCAATCTTAAGGAGATTAAGACCCATAATTTTCCGTCCTTACTTCACAGTAAGTTTGGCATATTATTAAATGTACTGTTGATAATTTTAACGTATGTATCTTAAAGTAGTGCCTTGGGTTGATATATATGTGATAGGGGGGGGAAGATGAAGAGGTGCTTGCTAGGGCTAAAAATAGAATTAAAATACCGCAGGGGCAGACCCATGTGTCTGTCCAAGAATTCAAGAGATTAAGAGGGCAGACACACGGGTCTGCCTCTACCGTTAATAAAGTCCGAATTTCCCATCAGCTCTTTTATACATGACTCTCATCACGCCATCATGGTCGTTAAAGACGATGAATTGTCTTTTCTTTTCTGCTTTGAGTGCGTCGATGGCTTCATCGAAATCCATTGGCTTATGAAGTTCCAAGTCCATAGGAACAATCTCTGGTTCAGTTTGTTCAACGTAATCAAGCTGCTCTAATACGGCTTCTGCTTCTGACCCCAAATCTTTAAAAGAGGTAATGCGATGCCCTTTAATTTTGTCTGCATGGCGTCTGAGTGATTTTTTTACTCTCTCTATAGCTAGGTCAATCGCAGCATATACATCTTTATCATTCTGCGTGATTACAATGGTGTTTTTATCTTTCAAGTTTACGATAAACTCTACCGTAAACCCTTTTTTTTCACTTTTTGAAATAACTGTATTTGCTGTGGTGATGTCAAGGTTATACTTGTCCAATACATCTACGGCTGCTTCTGCATAATTTTTGATTGGTTCTGTTAATTCAAAATGTCTACCTGTAATACTACGTTTCATAAAATATCCTTTAGTTATAAGATATGCATCTTTACGATACATACTTAATTGTAACTTAAGATACTTAATGAAGGGTAAATGTGGATTGAAAAGTACCAGTACTTTGAGCCTACTGCTGAAGTATACACAGCGTACAGCGTAGGAAAGATGAGCTTGGCTCATTTTCCGTATGTTTAATGAAAAAGTACCAGTACTTTGAGCCTACTGCTGAAGTATACACAGCGTACAGCATAGGAAAGATGAGCTTAGCTCATTTTCCGTATATTAATGTTAAGAATTATTTTGAGTAACGATATGCGCGTAGCCTGTTTCAGGGGCTATTTCTATCGTGAAAGATTTACCATTGTCAAGTGTAAACTTAAAATGACATGCTCCATGGGTATCTTTCATGTAGCTAGCATAATTTGGAATAGCAGAATTTTGAAATCCTGTATGGGGTCTTCCTAAATGGTCAAATCCTATATATCGTAAACCATTACATCCACCTCTACCAGCAACACTATTAACACCATATTTTTTACCTAAGAGCACATTGGGGTTTGTGGTAGAGTTGTTACATGTAGTATTGATTGCAAAAAGTGATTTTCCGTTGAGTGGGTCATATGCAGCTTCAGTTTCAAGAAATCCATTACCAGTGTTGTCACTGTCACTACCTATACGAAAATATAAACCACCGCCATTACAGGCATTAAAATCTATACGCCAAAATTTGCGTTGCCATTGTGGATCATCAAATTCGTGCATATCATCCACAAGTGCAAGGTGTTGTGTATAACGAATTTGCGAGAGGATGTCATCTGCTGCTTCTTGACTCAGGTCACGTTCTAGTCTTGGCATTGCCATAGCTGCAAGAATACCAAGTACTACGATGACAAATACCAACTCTATCATGGTAAAAGCAGGTCTACTATTTTGTTTTTTATCAATCATATCTTTTGTAGTGTCCTTTTGTGATAAGTTATCCAATTAGCCCCCGCACCATCTAAATCATGGTATTTGACATAGACATCTACGATGATATTAAGGGCAGATTCAGGGGTTACCGCAGCATCTGAAAATACACGATCAGGAGCAGCAGCACAACCTGTAAGCATACCAGTATTGTTACTAATATAGTTTAGTTCGACACGTACTTCAAATCCTCCATTAGCTTCATTACGTATGATATCATCCCCATTAATGGTTTTTAGACAACCACCAGCTACACGATTATTTGCCATCACCGCCATAATGGCATACTCTGTGTAGCTTTTGGCTAAGAGCATGGCTTGTTCTCTTTGAAACTGTGTGGTGGTCTCTTTGACCATTTTACCAGAGAGACTCATGACAAAAGCCCCTACCGATGCCATCAGTACGATGACTATAATAGCAGTAATCATCGAAAAAGCTTTTCGTTGTTTGTTAAAGTACATTAGAACACCGCCTTTTCTTTACAGATGGTTATAGGAGTAGCTTCACCAATATCTTCATCGACACAGATTTTGAAACGGATGGTTTGTCCATCTCCTCTCATTTGAAAAGTAGAAACATTGCGTAGAAGTAACTCACTTTTACCTCCAATAGCAACACCTCTTTGTGGCGTAAAGTCATAGTAGAGTCTCAAATCACCATTGGCTGCGGCTTCAAGTGCATAGGAACTTGTTGCAAGTTTGTAGTGTTCTGCTATTTTTCTAGTTCCATCTGGGGAGAGGTTCATTGTACCTAAACCAATGGTACTTGGAGCAGTTAATGTCGCAGTATAGCTTCTAAGCCCATCTTCTGTTGGAAAGTAAATCTCTGGAGCAGAGCTAAGTCCCAAATTGCCTTTAATAGTATTGACTAAACCCAGATTTGATCCTGGAGTAGAAATGGAAGCTGTATTCGAGGGATTTATATCACAAAATCCACTCCATCCTGGAAGAAGTGTGTTTCCACCAGCCCCAGCAGCTGCAATAGCTTTAAAACTGTCTGCATCTGCACCAACCCATTGTAAAACATTGGGATCACCTAGTGGAGCCTCATTAATGTCTTGTGCTCCACCAGTTTTGCCTACTCTTCTCACAACAGTCCCTGGTATAGCATAGGCGAGACGGTTGGCTATCTGTATGGCGGCAAGTTCTGTTTTTATCGAGGCTCTGTGTTGTGCACGCTGAAGTATGTACCCCTCATAGACATTGGCGATGATCTCTGCGCCTATAGAGGAGACAATACCTAAGATGACAATGACTAAAACAAGCTCAATCATAGTAAAACCACGACGTAAAAGAGTACGCATTATTTCTCCTTCAGTTTATAGGTACCAATATTACAAGAAAAGGCATGCAAGGTAATGGTTTTTTTTAATTCGTTGACACCAGAGGTAGAGGTGAGGGTAACTTGTAAACGTTTGATATTTGTGGTTGCTGGAGTTTTCACAAAAGTAGGTGTATAAATGAGTGTATCACCACCTCCAGTGAAATAATTCGTTGCCTTGTCATCCATATAGTTTACAGTTCTGGCAATGTTGATGCTGCCACCTTTTTCTATGTAGTCTTTTGTTGTAGTTGCACCACTTAGATTAACACTTGTGCCATTAAAGTCATCTATGTCATCTTCACTACCTACACCCTCTCCTGCATCAAGACCAATGGCAGAAGCATTAAACTCTTTTCCATCATACGATTTGTAAAGACGGTATGAAAGTTCTGGAGTACCTGCACGACGCTTTTTAAGACCACCTAGACTAAATGTCGTACCATCCAGTTCACTGTCTCCATTGCTGACATTCAGTACGGTTGCATGGCTAGCATTGGTATCGTTCTCATCCCAGGCATAGTCCATCATAATACTCATCTGTGTAGCCGCCTCGTTGATACCTTCTTGTTGTATGGCTACATAACCACTTTTCCCTGCTGTACTTATAAGCTGTGGAGCAGACATCATTACTATGCCCATCACCACTAGCGCAAAAATGAGTTCTATCATCGCAACGGCAGGACGTAAGGTGTGTAGTTTTTCTTGCATGTTTACCATCCTAGTCGTCTGTTGGCTTTTTTGTTAGCATTGGAGCCTACCACATTCCCTGTCTCTCCATGCCCTGTCCAGTTTGAATTTCCTATAAACTCTACCTGCTCAAAAGGAGACGGTTTAGTCTCCTCTGCAGGCGGTACTGGACTTTTAGGGTTGTGGATAAGCCAGTCATTTGTATCTGTTGGATTGTTTGTATCTAAATCTATCTTTACTGTATATGGTCTAGTTACAGTAGTAGGCAGACTTACTGTAATATTTTTATCTTCAGCATTGTTCCCTGGAACAATAACGACCTTTGTTTTGTTTAATGTACCACTTGCTGTACTAACTTTTAGAGTGACATTTCCATCGTTTTTGCTTTGGTCATGTTTTAGGGCTAGCCACCATTTAAGTTCGTTTCCATTAAATTCTCCGTCGACTGTATCTATACCAAGGGCATTACAGGTTGCATAACCAAAGTCACAATATACATCGATAAACACAGGTGTATTCTCAGAGGTACCTGTAATATTTTTGTAGAAATCACTTGCAGGGCGTACACGTGCGTAGTAGAATGTTGCATTACCATCTGCTATGTCATAACCTTTGATGATAGCAGTCCCTTCTTTAGCAGGAGGTGTTGTTTCACTTGTATATTTTGATGCTACTGTAGCATTAATTTCTGAACCATTTATAACAAACGGATTTTTAGGCATCTTGCGTATACGCTTATAGTTAAACATCAGACGTTGTTTATAAGGGGTAGAACTGTTGGTCTCTATGGTGTATGTTCCATTGGCATCGTTTTTGGTTCCAAAACCTAAAAGTAATTTATCGAACGATTTTTTCCCTGTTTCTAAATTTGCATCAAGCCTATTGCCATGTTGATCCTTTCTTATAGCAGGTATAACAAAGCTTGTATTCCAATCTGTGATGTTAAGATCAGCAGAGATGCTGTGTTCGTAAGCATCTTTTTTAAAGTTGGTTGTGATTTTGTCAGAAGCATTTTGTGCCTCTATGCTCATGCCTACCAGTGCAGACATATGGGGTTTATCTTTATCATTATAATGAGGTTCAGAGTAAAGATAGGTAAATGTTGCATCTTTTCTATGGTTTTTTAGATGAGAAGTTACTTTAAAGTGATCTGGTATAAAACGAAGATTATTTACCTTGCCACAAATACTTCTACCCGCTTCAATAGCTACACCATAGGAATTTTCTGTTGCATTACAATCTTCTGGTGTATCATCTTCATCAACCCATGCCCAGTTTGCGTCCATAAGTTCAATACCCACTTTCCCTACATTGTCGTATTTTATACCTAGATTATATTGTGGATCATTATTTTCATCTACTGTAATACCATCTTTGATATTGGTATGGAAAGCAATGGTTACATTTCCATCATCTAGTGAGGCTTTAACCGCAGGACTAAGCTCATTGTTTGGGTCTAAAACAAATTTATCGCTAAAATGATCAGTTGTGTTATAGTCTTTGGTAGGATTTTGTTTATCTGGATCTCCATTATATTCTAGGGCAGTTACACTTAGGTTGTACTCTAGCCCTGAACGTAATAAGTCTGGGTAAGAGCTGTTGTTACTGTCAAATATAAAGCGCTCCGGTCTTGCAGCAAAGTCATCGCTAGAGTAGTGCCAGAAATGAGAATACCCTTGGGCGATACACTGGTAACATCCGTAGTTATGGTTATATGCATCAGGATAAATATTGGTTCTGTTGAGATTACCACCTGTACTGTATGCTAGTGGATCACACGGATAGCTTTTTCCTGCAGGTGTACCTACCCCATAACAGATAGCTATCTGTTTAAACTTATTTCTATCAAAAACATCTTCAATATATTTTGCACTATTAAAACATTCAGGTACACCATTAAGGTTTGTAGATTGTCTTGGATTTACCACACAAGCTGAAGTAGATGATACGCGACTTAAAATGTTTCTCCAGTCTAGATAAGCTGTTTTCAGGCTATCTGCTCTATGGGCTTCTTCAAGTGTAAGTCCACGTGCTATGGTAGATTCTGTACCATTATTGAATGTGGCAACGGCAAGTGGACGTGTAGGCTTGCCATCTCCCTTTAATGTAACCAACACAGCCATGGGTCTGGTATCGCCAGAGACATTGCTCCATGCTTGATATGGTGAAGGTCCTACATCGTTTTTGTCTAGATGTACAAGTTTTATGTCAAATGGTTTATTGACAATTTTCGTGGTAATATTTTTATCTCTATTGTACGTATAATTTGCATTAATAGCATCAATACTAATAAATCCATCAAAACCATCACCATTTACTGTAAATACACCACTGTTTAATGCATTACTTTTTCCACCAACTGGTTCGCCTGCCGGTGTGGTATAAAATTCAACATAGTTGTTTCCATTAGGGTTTCTGTATTGCGCGTATGCGGTATTTGTTGCATTTGTATCTATAATACTTGTATCAAAATACTTTTTAACGGTAACGACAAACTGCATGGTATAACTTTCATTTATGGCTACGGTAGGAATGTTACAGTAGACTCTGTGATGGGCATTGTCATAGTCACAATCAGGGTCTGAGATTTCTGTTTTTGTAGAACCAGAGCCATGAAAGAGTTTTAATGTTGTTGTGTCAAAGTGGTTAATCTCAAGTGCTTGTGAAAGTCCATCAAAGTCAAAATCATCGAAGATGACAACTCCTTCAGCTACCTCATCTCCTGTATTTTTAAAAGAGATAGTATATTCTAGTGAAGAAGCTGGATAGATAGGTTCATCTGGCCCTGCATCTCTACGCGATCCGTTTCCATCAATAATTACAGCACTTTTTACTAGGTTGTCAATGAGTGGGGAGGTAAGATCTGTTGCAAAAGTAAACATACTGATAGTATATACATCTTTTTTATTAGAATTACTAGGATTAGTAACATCAAATATAAAGTCTGTACTTGTTTGATCGTTTGTTAAAAAATCATGCACATCAATCCGATCTGCGTCAACCCCATAGGTTCTACCTACATTATTGAAATCTATACCAAATGCACTAATGGTACTGTTCATGAGGTTTCCGGCAGGGTTTAGTGTATTGGTTACTTCTGCATAAGTGTCTGTTTTTTTAACTTTCATCTTTCCAACTCCACCACTTCCCGGGTCACCATCTGCTGCAAAAAAGGCAAGTGAAGCGTTTAGATTACCTGATTTTGGGGTGATAAATCCACTGATAGGAAGATGATTGTCATCTACATTTATTAATTGAAAACCATTGAAAATAGAAATATCTTTATAGTGCAATGCATGGCTAGGATCTTCATAGACAATTAGAATCACCCACCCTCCATAATTCCCACCATAACTTGTTTTCCCCTCAGTTAATACCATATTGGCAACACTGTATACGCCAGAGCGTTTTACCAATTTTGTAATATCTTTGAAAGCAGAATATGTTAAATCTTTCCTACTATACCAATACTGTGGTTGACCATTGCGATCATAATAATTTACATCCTTATTAGTAACTATTGTATTGAGAGTATTCGCCTGTATATTTTGGTAGGAGGAGCCAGGAATTTTCAACTTTATATTTCCAATCTTGCTTTCAGCTTCATTATAACTGTTTATGTTTGGTATATGGTCATATTTACAACCTAAAGTATTATTATTATATTTTGTAGTATCGATACTATCTGTAATATCACATATATGCCCTTCCCAGTAGAGTCCTGCCCATTTAATAGTATAGTTATTGTCTATAGGAGTGGGGAGTTGTGAAGAGGAAGAGTTAAAATTGTTTCCATCATCTGCTGTATTTACGAAGGTCATATTTATCTGGTCATTATAGTTTTGATCAACATCTCCAGAAGGTTTATTGATATTTGCATTACCCATAAAGGTAAAATCACCATTGATAAGGAATTCTTTGTATTTTTCTAAAGGGAAATCGTCGTGCTTTATGGTTCCATTTTGAATGCTGACATTGACACTGTCACTGTCATTTCCTGTATTTACGTCTAAGATATCAGATGTTACAGATGCGGTATTGGTAATGTTGGCTTCTGTTGCAGGAGCACGTACTGTGATGACAATATTACTGCTTGCGCCTGCAGCAAATAGACCACTATGGGCTACATAGTTACAGACTATCGTTGAACCTTGACTACATATCCAGTCTGCACCACCATCGACACTGATATATCCTAAAGAGGCATCAAGTGTATCAGAAACCGTAACCCCAGTTGTATCTGCTGTCCCAGCATTCTGTACACTTAGTGTGTAGGAAAAGGAGTCTGTGATTGTGACTGTTGGACTTGAAACAGCTTTAGTGATGCTCAAATCAACATCTGGTCCCGTAATAGTTGTGGTTGCGGAACTTGTGTTATTTGATAGATCTGGATCAATCGTATCTGAAGTAACAGTTGCTGTGTTGATACTGTCTCCCAAAATATTTGGTGCAAAAGCATGAATGACGATGGTGCCACTGTATCCTACTGAAATATCAAATGCATCACAAGTAACGACACCACCTGTGTACCCACATGTCCATCCTGATGGAGCTGTAATACCACTATAGGATGCACCATTAGGTAATGCATCTATGACTCTAACATTTGTTGCTGTAATATACTGCGCTCCCTCACGGTTACGTATATTTAATGTGTAGTCAATAGCAAGACCTGAATCTACTGATGCAGGAGCAGTTTTAATAATGCTCAAATCACTTCTTGGTGGATAGACATGCATGGTAACTGTGGCAGTAGAAGTAAGATTGAAATCATCTTTTATTGTATAGCTAAATGTATCATTGCCATCAAATAATTCATCGGGAAGATAGCTAAATGCACCATCTCCACCGATAGAAAGAGCACCATGTAGTGTTGTAGTATTGAAGTCTATAATTTGGATGTTAAGTCCAAGGTCATTGTTAAGAACATTGCCGTTTAGAAGTGTATTATATGTGGTATTGAAGTCATCTGCTATTGCAGTTGCAGGAGGATATATATGGATAGTGACAGCACTTTCATTGGAGTAATCAGTGCCGTCGTATGCTTTGTAGGTAAATGTATCTACTCCAGTATAATTAATATCAGGGGTATAGGTCATGTTGCTTTCTGGGCCACTTAAACTTCCATGTGCTGGTGATAAAAAGATAGGATAAGAGATGATAGCGTCACCATCAGCATCTGCGGCATTGAGCTCAAAACTTACTGGTGTGTTTTGCAAGATAGTAAAGTTCATATCCTCTACTACAGGTGGGGTATTGATCTTAATTGTGACTGTATCTGTACTTGAAAGCCCACCAGCATCTGTTACAGTAAGGGTAATAGTACGGGTACCTGCAGTAGGAAATATGAGATGAGGTGAGATATTTGTAGATAGGGGAATTCCACCTTCTGTCCATGCATAACTTACAATATTATTGTCAGGATCACTTGATGCGCTACCATCAAGTGTTAATATATCGCCCAATGTTACATTTTGGTCTGAACCGGCATTGGCTACTGGAGGTTGATTAGGTGTAAAAGTTATAGTGAGTGTATAGCTTTGAGTTCCTGTTTTACTCCAAGGAGTAACATCTATATTGAAATCATCCGCACTAGCAAATGTATGTGACCAGCTTTTGCCCGAATCTTGGTAATCTGGACAGCTATCAAATGATGCATTAAACCTTGAGTCACCAGGAGTGGTATTGTCTACGATTGAAATATTAACTATACCCGGTTCTGTAACCTGAATGTAGTATCTTTTTCGATTCCAAGCGCCGTCAGCATTCCAATATATTGTATCTGTATTTGTATATGTACTATTTGTGGAGGAAACACTTCCTGTGTGGTCTGTTGGTGTACATTGGTTAGCTGCATGAGCAAAAGTTGTAAAAAATAATAAAAGAAATGGGAAAATAAAAAATTGAAATAATTTTTTCATAATAATACCTTTAGTCTTCTCAGCATAAAGCATGAGGATAAAATTTGTATCTACATCGGACAATAGATGTTATAAGCGTTAAGGCTTACAATTTGGTAACTCGACTCTCTTGATAACTTCAAGACCCGTAGCTTTCCGTCCTTACTTCACAGCAAGTTTGACCTTTTCATATGCAATACTTTATACTATAGAATATCATAGCTTAGATAAAACAAATATTAAATAAGATTTTTTAATAAGATTTTTTAATATTACAAAAAACTATGATTTACCTCTCAAGCTAATACACTTTTTACATACTTTGAGATATGATAAAGGAATTATAATCTTTTAGAGGTCAAGTATGAATTTTAAGAAAAGTGTTTTATTAACGATGGGTCTGATGTTGACTTTTGTTTTTGTAGGGTGTAAAGATAATGAAGATGCAGCTGAATTTAACAAGCCGGCGTTGTATTGGTATAAAAAGATTGCATCTAGCATTATCAAGTCTGACCTAGACAAAGCAGACAGTTACTACATCTCTTTAAAAAGTGAGCATGTTCGTTCTCCACTTATGCCAACAGCCTTAATGATGTTGGCGTATGCACATATGAATGAAGAAGAGTATTTGCTCGCAAATTACTATCTTGATGAGTACAACAAGCGTTTTGGTGAAGAGGGTAGTCGTGAGTACACAGACTTTATGAAGCTTAAAGCATCGTTTTTGGGTATCAAAGATGTCTATAAAGATCAAAAACTTATTATGGATACTATCGCAACTTCTAACACGTACATTGCACGTTATCCAGGCTCCGTATATACACCATTGGTCAATACTATCTTGATACGTCTTCATATGAGTTTGTACTTGTTGAACGAAAACATTGCAGCACTTTATGAGAGAACAGGGCATGATAATGCAGCAAAAATTTATAGAGACAAAAACAAAGGTTCAGTGGTTGAAATGACAGATATTACACCTCCTCAAAAGGGTATTATCGGAAAAATATTCGATTAAAATATAAACATGCTAGGGGCAGATTCCATATCTGACCAAGAAACAAATACGCAAATTAGGGCAGATATGGAATCTGCAATCAGGGTAGATATAGAATCTACCCCTACGATAAATCATTCAAATAAATTACATTTTAGGAGACACTTATGCAACTTAGTGATTACGATGCATTTCCCACCATTTTACCTATCGTCGTAGAGGATGAACTTTTCCTTTATCCTTTTATGATAAGCCCGATATTTTTAAGCAATCAAAAAGACATCGATGCTGCTACGGATGCAATGGAGAATAATTCGTTACTTTTCGTGACATCTTCTATACCAGGTAAAGAAGGTAGTAGAGAGTTTGATGCGATGTATAAAGTAGGGGTCATTGGCTCCATTATGCGTAAAGTACAACTACCAGACGGTAGAGTAAAAATACTCTTTCAAGGACTCTCACGTGGGAAGATACTGACTGCAGAAAAGGGTGATTTTAACCGTGCAACGATAGACATCGTGACATTAGAGAGTTACAATAAACTCAAAGCAGATGCGCTGATGGAGATACTAAGAGACAAAGTAAAGAGACTTTCTACTTTTAATTCTCAGATACCTGCAGATTTGGTACGTACTGTAGAAGAAAATGATGAGCCTAATCGTATCGCTGACTTAGTCTCTTCTATGCTGAAACTGGAAAAAGATGTGGCGTATGCACTCTATACTGAACTAAACATTGAAAAACGTCTTTTAGGTCTTATAGATATAGTCACTTCAGAGATAGAGTCTGCTAAAGTGCAAAGAGAGATACGCTCTAAAGTGCATACCAAAATAGAACAGACCAACAAAGAGTATTTCCTCAAAGAACAACTTAAAGAGATACAGCAAGAGTTGGGCATGGATACCCAAAGAGAAGAGGAGATAGCTTCTTTTAGAGAGAAAGTAGATGCACTCAAGCCTCATATGCAAGAAGATGCCTTTAAAGAGATAAACAAGCAGCTCAACCGCTTTGCCCGTATGCATCCAGACTCTGCAGATGCAAATGTTTTACAAAGTTATTTGGAATGGGTACTTGAGCTTCCGTTTGGAGAGTTAAGTAAAAAAAATCTAAATATTCATGATGTCTCTGCAGAGTTAGATAAAGACCACTACTCGTTAGAAAAGCCAAAAGAGCGTATCGTTGAATTTTTCTCTGTAAGAGAGTTGGCACAGTTACGGGGAATTAAACAAAAAGAGACAGGTGGGGTGATACTTTGTTTTTCAGGACCTCCGGGTGTGGGTAAAACATCATTGGCAAACTCCATCGCAACAGCACTGGGACGTCCGCTTGTGCGTATGGCACTAGGTGGACTAGAAGATGTCAATGAGCTTAGAGGGCATAGACGTACCTATGTGGGTGCCATGCCTGGACGTTTGGTACAAGGGCTGATAGAAGCGAAAAGTATGGATCCTGTGATAGTACTTGATGAGATAGATAAAGTAGGGCGTAGTATGCGTGGTGACCCGACAGCGGCACTTTTAGAGATACTTGATCCGGAACAAAATTCTAAGTATAGAGACTATTATTTGAATTTCAATATTGACCTCTCTAAAGCCATTTTTATTGCAACAGCAAATGATGTAGGGCGTATACCTGCACCTTTGCGTGATAGAATGGAGTTTATAGGATTGAATTCCTACATACCTAAAGAGAAATTTGAGATAGCAAAGCGCTATCTTATTCCTCAAGAGTTGAAAAAACATGCACTAAAACGCAGAGAATTTTCCATCTCAGATAAAGCCCTCAAAATACTTATAGATGAGTATACAAGAGAGGCAGGGGTGAGAAACTTGAGACGTCGTATCGCAGGACTAATGCGAAAAAGTGCAAGACAACTTTTAGAAGATACAAGTAAGGACTATATTGCTGTCACGAAAAAGAACTTGGAAAAGTTTACAGATAAAAAAGTCTTTGAAATTTCGTTAGTTGATGAAAAACCACAAGTAGGTGTCATCTCTGGACTTGCTTGGACAGCTGTGGGTGGGGATGTCTTGACCATTGAAGCTATCAAAATAAAAGGTAAGGGAGCACTTCAACTTACTGGTAGTCTGGGTGATGTCATGAAAGAATCAGTACGTATCGCACACTCTGTAGTGAAAAAGCTCATAGATAATAGAACATTAGCTATCTCATCCTCGGTCATACCACATTCTACTAAAGAGAGAGAAGAGCGTATAGAAGTGGATGCTTCTGAGGTTTATAAGCGGTATGATTTACATATACATGTACCTGAAGGTGCAACGCCTAAAGATGGTCCTAGTGCGGGTATTGCAATGGTTTCCGCCATCGCTTCTATACTTTCTGGACAAAAGATAGACAATGAAGTTGCTATGACAGGTGAAGTAACTTTAACAGGAAAAGTTTTACCTATTGGTGGCTTAAAAGAGAAGCTTATCGCTGCATACAAAGCAGGGGTTAAAAAAGCATTGATCCCAATGAAGAATTATGAACGTGATTTAGATGATATTCCAGATGAAGTAAAAAATGCTGTTAATATTATTGGGGTATCACATGTAGATGATGTATTGAAAGAGATATTTGTAAAATAAAGTGACACGCCCCAAAAGGTTGTGTCGCAATTTTTTAATTTTTAATTCTCAAGACCACTGAGTCATTTTAGCAAAGAGTTGCTCTTCTTTAATCGGCTTACGTAAGAAATCATTTGCACCGTTGTCAAAAACTTCTGTTTTACGTGTATCATCTGTGGAAAGTACAATAACTGGGATATGTGCATTAGCCATATCTGATCTAAAAATCTTTAAAAACTCGATACCATCTACAATCGGCATCATGATATCTAACAAAATAAGATTCACGTCAGTTTCTTTTTTGAGCTTATCCAAAGCATCTGAACCATTTTCTGCTTCTATTACTTCTGTCACACTTGCATTCTTTTTTAAAAGTGTCTGCAAAAGTTTTCTGTTGATGAAATCATCATCAACAAGTAGTACTTTTAGTCCCATATTTTTATCCTCTGTACTTAGTAATTATATTATTAATCTCTTCTTTGGTTGCTGTACTGGCGATTGTTTCACCTTTATGTACATTTTCCTCTTGAGGACTCTTATTGTCATATGATGAAATTATAGCTATATTTTCATAGCAATTGCTGGTATCTTCGGAGACAAGCTTTATATCGGTAAAAACAAGGTCATAGGCTCCTGTATTTAGAGCATTTTCAAGTGTATCTATATCATCTAAAATATCATATGTATACCCAAGATTATCAAGTACTTTTGCCAGTACTTTACGTGCTAGTACAAACTTTTTAGCAATTAGAATCTTCTTCTCTATATTGGGTACTTCCTCTTCCGTAACGGTCGCAACTAAGCTTTCTGTATCATCTAGTGTCAAACTATCATTATCTGTTTCAACTTTCACAGCTGTTTCTTCAACGGTAGATGATGGCTCAACTGTATCATCAGATGCCTGTGTTTCTTCTTTAACTGATTCCTCTTCCAAACCTGATTTATGTCCCAAAAATTTATTGAGTATATAGAGTAATTCTGCAGTTTCAATGGGTTTTGTAATATACTCATCCATACCTTCTGCTAAAAATCTTTCTCTATCCCCTTTAAGTGCATTGGCAGTCAACGCAACAATAGGAACATGTGGTACTTCTTCATCTTCTTCATAATCTAAGATTTCATGGGTTGCTTCAATACCATCCATTACAGGCATTTGAATATCCATAAAAAGTAAATCATAGTTGCCTGAGCGACGTTTTTCAAATGACTCGAGCCCATTGTTTGCGATATCTACAGTTATACCGTGCTCTTCTAAGATACGTTTAATAAGTTTTTGGTTAATAATATTATCTTCCGTAATTAGAACATGCGCATCAAATTTTGTCTGCTGTATAGGAAGTGTTTCTTCTGCTATTTTGGGTGTACCATCTACTGTATTACTTAGTACAGTTTTTAACTTAGTAAGAGTCACTGGTTTAAAGATGACATTACTTTGCTCAACGCCTAACTCCTCTACTTTATTACGGCTAGTAACGTTAGCAATAACAATCAGTTTGGACTTATCAATATGATGGATGGCATCTATGATATTCTGTTTTGCTTTGTCAATATCGATCCAGAAGTTTTTACATACATTGTTATTATCTAAATCCTTTAGATCTCCGATAGATTCAAAATGTTTCACGGATGGACCAAAATATTTAAAGTACTCTTCAAGATAGTTGTCTAGCTTTGTTTGAATCTCTTGTTCATATTTGCCGATAGTTAAATCACTAAAGGCATGTGCATAGTTTACATCAGTTGAGGCTACTTCTTCAAGTGGTAGGGAGAAGAAGAATGATGTACCATGGTCTTTTGCACTTTCAAGCTCAAGAAGTCCACCCATAAGCTCAACAAATTGGCTAGAAATTGTAAGTCCAAGACCTGTACCACCATACTTTCTAGTAACCGATACATCGGCTTGCGAGAAGGCATCAAAAATACGGGATTGTTGCTCTTTGGTCATACCTATACCATTGTCTTGTACTAAGAATTTAATTCTATTTGTACCATTTTCATCTTCAATTTTTGTGATTTCAAGATTGATTTCTCCACCATACGATGTAAATTTAACCGCATTGGAAAGAAGGTTAATAATAATTTCTTTAATCTTCGTAGGATCACCTTTGAGTTTTGGTGCAATAGTTGGATCCATATAGAAGTTAAGGTCAATGTTTTTCTCTGTGGCTGATACAGCATAGGTCTCAACTGCAGATTCAAACTCTTCAGCAGCATCAAAAACAATATTTTCAATCTCAATTTTATTACTTTCAATTTTAGAAAGGTCAAGAATATTATTGATAATACTAAGAAGGTTTTCCGAACTTTTATCAATGATAGATAGAAATTCATCTTGCTCTTCTGTAAGGTCAGTACTACGTAGAATTTCTGTAAATCCAACAATACCATTGAGTGGTGTACGAATTTCATGTGACATATTTGCAAGGAAAAGAGATTTCGCTTCATTTGCCTGTAGGGCAATGAGTTTATCATCTTTGGCTGTCTCAACTAATGTTTCTAAGAATTTGTAGGCTTCTTTTGTTCCTTCATGGGTATCGAGTTCAATATTTTCAATAGCCATAGTATCAGAAGTGAGATATCCTTCACTACTTTTCATCTCATCAACAGCTTTGTTAAGCACATCTTCAAGCTCTTTAATATTTCTCGTAATATCTCTTGTTGTTGTGTAACCAAGGTAGGCAATAATAAAACTCAGTAACCAAATTGCAGATGCAATAGCTAGGAGTAAAAGTTGTTTTTGTAAGAAGGCATCAGACTTTTTCCATAAAGCATTTGATACTATTAATTCTGCTTTGGACAGTAAAGTAATTTTTTTCGTTTGTAGTGCAAACCATTCCATGGATTCTTCTGCATAGTCACCGTTATCAATATCGGTTTGTATAGCCGATGATGTCATAGCAAGTTCTTCTATCACTTTTTTTGCTTCTGAGCCCTGAAGTACTTTGGTAAGTTGGTTACGAAGTTTAGGGTCTGTAACCTGCTTAATGTCAAAGATATTTGCTTTGGTTTTGAATTTATCCCATAAAGCAATTTCGTCAAATGACATAGAAAGCTTTTTCGTCATATAGTAAGAAACAAAACCTCGTTCAAGTCCTGAATTTTCTTGTGCAGTATAGAGTTGCATTAATGATGCTATGAGTGATGAAATTTCAGTATCAAGTGCATAGTTTTTTACCTCAAGTAAATTATCTAGTACCGGTGTAGAAAGTTTTGCTGTATATTTATCAAAAAAGATAGTTTTAAAATCTACATTAGTCGTGTCCACAGCTTTTCTAATGGCTGGGAGAGCTGAAGTGTTTTTAAGAAGGTTTTGATACATATTTCCTTGAATGTTACTGCGTTCACCCAGCACATTCAATAAAAAAGGAAGATAACTTGTATCTTTTGTAATTAAATTAGTCCTAAGTTTTGTGATGGTTTTGTCTAAAGTAACTCTTTGTTTGAGTACAGACTCTTTAAATTCTTTTTTATCACTACCAATATATAGTGAAGTCAAATCACGTTCTTTCCCTATCTCAACCAATGTTTTATCAAGTAAAGCATTGTTCTTTAGGGTAGTCTTTAGTGCATTCGCTTTTTCAAAGTTAATATATGATGTGACAAAGAAATAACTCGAAAGTAGTATAAGTAAGGTAATTGGTACCAGTCCAATCAGTTTTAGTCTATTACGTATAGTCATAGTATATTTCCTTTTTTAATTTGATATCACGTTAATTTGGTTTTCAAAAGACAAGAAGTGTGCCCAGTAGTCTTTGATAAGCATTTCTAGTTGACTTGGGTCTTCACAGAATTGAATTTTGTATAAAGTGTCAGAGAGTGGGTTGATTCGTAGGTTACTTGATGCCCCTTTAAGGAGGTGTCCAATCTTTTGGATCGCATCAAGATCACCATCTTCATAAGCTTCTAGCATTTTTTTAGTCTCGATATGTGCTTGATCGATAAAGTCATGTACAAACTCTTCTATAAGTTCAACAGGAAGGGAAAGGTCATTGGCAGCTTCTTCAAGTTGAAAGTCAAAGTGTTTTGGTTTGATACCGTCAAGACTGATAGTACCAAAACTTGAACCAGTAGATGTTTTTCTAGGCGTTACCTCTTCTTGAATCATTAGCTCTTCTGTAGATGCTGGTTCATCAAAAAGTTCCAGTTCATCTTCTATCTCTGGAGTTTGCACATCGGTAGGTGTATTTTCTTCTGTATTTTGTGTAGTTGTAATGCTGGAGAGCGTTCTGTAAAATGATTCTATCATGTTACGTTGATTTGTCTCATCTGCATTACTGATATCAGTAATGATATCACCAATAACAGGCAGGTGGAGTACTTCTGCTAAATGAGAGAGTGTACTTGTTGCTTCTGTACGTTTTGTTTCATTATCACTTTGTAAGTCTTTCTCAAGTTCAAGTGCAGTATCGATAAATTCATTGAGGAAATTTTGATAATCATCAGAAGAAATACCTATTTTTTGACTAATCTCATCGATATCAATACTGATTTCGGTTATTTCAGGTTCTTCTTCCTTCTCAAGGAAGATATTTTCATTGTCTATGAGTCCTAAATCTAGAGGTTCTTCTTCATCTACTTCAACTTTAGGAGTTTCTAGTATTATCTCTTCATCACTCTCTTTAGTATCATCCAGCAAGTCAAAGAGTTCTGTTTCTTCATTTTCTGTTGCTAATAAAAGAGGTGCTTCTTCTGTAGCTTCTTCATCTTTGAGCTCCATGATGTCATCATTTATACCATGATGGTTACCAAAAGTAATTTCTTCCACTTCTTCTGTTTCAGAAAGAAGTGGGGTTATTGTTTCTTCTTCAACTATATCAAGAGATTCTTTCTTCTCGTCATCATGAATAATAGAGTCAATAAGGTCAGTGTTGTCATCTTCAATAGATGGGCTGATAATAAGTGCCTCATTATTCTCTGCTGTTTCAGTCGAAATTTGAATGAGATGTAAATATCCCAATAGACTTGAGAGTGATGTTTCTGTTACGGAATAGGTTTTTTCATCTTCATCTATTCGAATGATGAT
Organism: Sulfurovum sp.; assembly: GCA_026991605.1. GTDB lineage: Bacteria > Campylobacterota > Campylobacteria > Campylobacterales > Sulfurovaceae > Sulfurovum. Next base: position 14,594 of record JALXBG010000157.1, on the reverse strand, counting down.
ATTTCCCTCTTGTGTAAGATGAAGGTTAATATCATCTTTTACAATTTTTGAAGAGAGATCATCAATATGTGCTACCCCACATAGTGATAACATCTCTTCATCTGCTGCAATGAGTTGATTGGTTTCGTTTAATATATAGTACATTGTAGTGCTAACTCCTCTTTTAGTTATTTTCTTTTTCTATCAAATCTTTGTAAATAGGAATGATTTCTTCAATTTCTGTAGCTGATGCAGGTCTTCTTACTGCTGTATATCCCATTGTTTTACCATCTATGGCAATAGGCGTTATGTGAGAATAAACCCAATAGTATTCTCCATCTTTGCGCAAATTTTTTATGATACCCGTCCACTCTTTCCCTGCTTGTATAGTATCCCAAAGTTCTTGGAAGGCAGCCTTTGGCATATCTGGATGTCTTACGATATTGTGATTTTTTCCTACGAGTTCACTTTTTGTGTATCCGGAGATTTCACAGAATTTTCTATTTGCATAGGTAATGATGCCCTTAAGGTCAGTCGAGCTAACAATTAAGCCTTTTTCAAATATATACTCTTTGTCAATTGGATCAGGTCTGTTCATAATATTAATATCCCTTTTACTTTGTGGTCAGAAAGAAGTGCAGTATGTAATCAACTTTAATGTAGTTTTATTAAAGTGCACAATTCTGTAACCTGGCGATCTACAGGAGACCCATGGTTTTCTGTCCTCACTTCGCAGTGAGTTTAGCCTTCAACTTTTAGAGGATATAGTTGCTATGACCTAACTGCCTTGTCAAGAGTTAGAAATGTTCACTACAAACCTTCTTACTAAAACTTTATAACAATTAAACTAAAAATAGAATGAATTATAGATTTTTTTAGTAAAAAATATTAAATTCTGTCCGATTGCTAATTATAATTTTTAATAATGTTCTTAATTTTCTTATTTGTAACTTTCTCAAGTTCCTTCTCTGTAGCATTCTCAATGGCATCAAATGTACCAAAATAGTCTAGAAGTTTTTTGACAGTAGCTTTGCCTATACCTTTTTTATTAAGAAGTGAAATTTGAGTGTCTTCTTTGCGTTTTTTATTTTGATGATAGGTAATGGCATAGCGGTGGGCTTCGTCGCGTTGTCTTTGAATCCAGTGTAGGCGTTTGTCATTGGGTTTGAGTTCTAGTAAGCCCTCTATTGTGTAGAGCATATCTTTAGCTGCACCTTTGGCACGATGTGCTTTGGCATCGAGCTTCTCTTTTGCTATGGCAATAACATCTAGGTTTACGTTTGCTTCTTTGAGGAGTGTAAGGGCCAAGTTAAGGTTCGCTGCACCTCCATCGAGTATCCAAAGGTCAGGAGCAGGAGACTCTGTAAATTTTGCAATACGTCTGCTGAGAAGCTCTTTCATTTGACCATATTCATCTCTGGTGTGGAGTTCGTATCGTCTGTAAGAGGTCTTGTCCCATTTCCCTTCATCCCAAACAACCATACCCCCAACTGTAGCTACTCCCATCATGTGAGAATTGTCAAATGTCTCGATACGATAAGGGATAGAGGTAAGATTTAGCAAATCAGCCACTTTTTGTTCCATGATAGTGTCATCTTGCTTTTTGCGAAGGAGTTCTTCACAGTTTTGTAAAGCAAGCGCAGTGAGTTTGGCTTTTGCACCACGTTTAGGTGTCAAGATTTCTATCTTTTTCTCAAGGCGTGTGGAAAGAGATGCTGCAACCTGTATTCTGTCCTCAAAAGGATGCGCAGTAAGTATTTGTTTGGCAATATGGGGAGAATCAATGGTATAAAACTCAAGCAATGCTTGTTTATATGCCTCATTTTCATCAAAGATATGGGTGTGTCTAAAGTAGGCGTATGTTGAAGAGATAATCTTTCCTCCACGCATAAACATTTTAACAATGACACCACGCTCATCCCCATTTAAAATGGCAAAAATATCTAAGTCCATCTCATTAGCTAGATCGATGTTGGATGAGATAGTAAGGGTGCGAATAGACTCTATGCTGTCTCTCATGGAAGCAGCTTCTTCGTAGCGTTCCTGCATGGCAAGGTTGGTCATCTTCTCTTCAAGGGTTTCTATGAGATGTTTTCGTTTTACTATGGAGGTTTTGGCTTCACTGATAATAGCAGCATACTCTTGGCGTGTTACTTTACCTTCACAAGGAGCCAAACATTTTTTAATCTGGTAAAAAAGGCAGGCTTTTCCTTCTCGTAAACAGGTTTTTTTTTGCACCAAAGGATAGATTTCGTACAGTGCATCCAAAAGGGCACGTCCTCCTGTAGGAAAAGGACCATAGTAGGTGATGTTTTTCCCTTTGATGACTTTTCGTGTAATCTCAAAACGTGGATAATCGACAGATTCATCTATGTAGATGTATGGATAGGTCTTGTCATCACGTAACAAAATATTGTATTTGGGTTTGAGTTGTTTAATAAAAGAGTTTTCTAAAATGAGTGCATCTTCTTCGGTTTCAACTACAATATACTCTAGTTTAGTCGCTTCATGAAGCATTTTGATAATACGTGGGTTTTGCGTGGGGTTTGGTGTGAAAATGGGTGTAAAACGCCAATAAGACTTTACCCTATTCTTCAGGTTTTTGGCTTTTCCAACATAAAGGAGTTTTCCTTTTGCATCAAAATATTGATATACCCCTGGAGAGGAGGGGAGGTGTTTAACTACTTGTTGCAAAGTATACGCTCTTTGATTTGTTCAAATTTTGCTTTGAGGTCTGCATCTTGGCTTTGTATCTCAAAATCGCTTGAGGCTAACTCTGCATAGTGCGGTACAGTGGAGATATCTTCTACTTTTTTTTGTATAGGATGGTATTTGCTGTGGAAGACAACCACTTTAGATGCAGACATCATTTCACAAGCACTGTCATAGGTATTGAGTTGGGTTAATAGGCTTTTTAATAAATCTCTATTATAATTAAGTTCCATTTTAAAGCCAGGATGTGTGACTGCTATAAAAAGTGTCTCATCTTTGATGTATATAAAAGCAACTGCTTTTTGCCATTTGGGACTGAGAAGTTTGATATATTTCTGATAGCACTCTTGTCGCTTTAAAACTTTAAACTGAGGAAGAGAAGACAAATGAGACAAAATAGTATGGGCTTTTTTCATAAAGCGATTATAACATCAGTTTGCTGTATCATCTTGACAGGATGTGGCTATAAAACAAACCCTGTATATGTTGATGATACAAAACAAGTAGTAAAGAAATAAAAGGACTTTTTTGGACAAATATGATGTGCTCATTATAGGTGCAGGTATCGCTGGACTGTATGCTGCGATGAACATACCCAAAGAGAAAAAAGTACTTGTGGTGTGTAAAGATATCCCTTGGGAGTGTAATACTTTTTATGCACAAGGGGGTATGGTGACTGCTTTGAATGAAGCAGATATTCCTATGCATGTAGAAGATACTATGGCAGCTGGGGCGTACCATAACAATAAAGAAGCGGTAGAGATACTCTCTCGTACTTCACTTATTACCACGGCTGATATTATAGATAAGGGTATGGAATTTGATAAAGATGAAGAGGGGAATATTCTCTTTACCAAAGAAGCTGCACACTCTGTAGAGCGTATTGTCCATGCCGGTGGGGATGCTACGGGGCGTTATATGCATTACTTTATGATGGTGCAAAACAAGCATCAACTTCAAAAAAATACATTAGTTTATGATCTTCTTATAGAAAATGGACGTTGTTACGGTGTAAAAGCTACGGTGAATTATGAACCGACTACTATTTATGCTGACGATGTTATCATTGCTTCAGGAGGAATAGGGTCTTTGTACGCATACAATACCAATTCACGTACAGTATCTGCAGATATTCATGGTATCTGTGTAGAGAAGGGTATTGAACTTGCCGATATGGAATTTATGCAATTTCACCCGACAGTTTTTGTTGATACACCTTATGCACGAAAACTGTTACTTACTGAAGCACTGAGAGGTGAGGGTGCACATGTGGTAGATGATGAAGGCAGACGCTTTTTGTTTGATTATGATGAACGAGGTGAGTTGGCATCCAGAGACATTGTCTCACGTGGGATATTTGATTATAAACGTAAGACAGGTAAGCAGGCTTATTTGGATTTTTCTATGTTTGAAGCAGAGTGGTTTGAACAGCGCTTCCCTAACATCACACGTACTTTTGCAGCTATTGGTTACCACTTCCCTAAAGACAAAGCTCCTATTTCACCGGCATTTCACTATGCAAATGGTGGTATAAAGTGTGATACAAACGGCTGTATTCCTGGTATGGAAGGGCTCTATGTAATAGGTGAAGCAGCACGTACAGGCGTACATGGTGCAAACCGTTTGGCATCGAACTCACTGCTTGAAGGTGTGGTTTTTGCAAAGCGTGCAGTAGACCATCTTCTGAGCAAAGGTCATCAGACGGTAGACACACCTATATTTGAGAAAGATTACGGTAATATTCTGCACAAAGAAAACGATAAAATCTATAAACAAAAACTACGTCAGGTGATGTGGGAAGATATAGGGATTATCAGGACAACCAAAGGGCTTCATGAAGCGAAAAATCTCATCTATGATATGAAAAATCATGATATAGGAAGATTGCTTCAATTACGTCTCAATACTGCTTCTGCTATCGTAGATGCAGCATTAGCACGTACGGAGTCTTTGGGTTCTCACTATATGGAATCTGAATAGATGGTATGTATAGAGATATAACATACTATGTAGAAAAATTAACAGCAGGAGTAACAATGCACGAACAATTACACTTAACCACCACATGGGTCGGGATACTTTCCCTTTTTATTTTTGTAGCCGCATATTATTTTATTGCGACAGAAGATAAATACCTTATCAATAAAGCTAAGCCAGCACTTTTGGCAGGCACAGGTATATTTATGCTTACAGGTCTTTACTTTGCTATTAATGGACTTGATGCACATGGTTTGGAAACAGAGGTAGAGCATCTTATTGTTGAAATTGCAGGGATTTTCTTCTTCTTACTCGTAGCGATGACATACATCGAAGCGATGATAGACAGGGGTGTCTTTTCTGCATTACGTTACAACCTTGTCTCTAAAGGGTATAGCTATAAAAAATTGTTTTGGGTTACAGGTTTACTTGCATTTTTTATCTCACCTGTTGCAGATAACCTTACTACCGCACTTATCCTCTCAACAGTACTTCTTACTATCGATAAAGAGAATAAATCATTTTTAGTACCAGGTGCAATCAATATCGTCGTTGCTGCCAATGCAGGTGGAGCATGGTCTCCATTTGGCGATATCACGACATTGATGGTATGGGTAGATGGTAAAGGAAGTTTTACAGAATTCTTATTCTTATTCCCTGCGGCGATTATGGGTTGGGGAATTACTGCATTTTTACTTTCACGTTTTGTACCAGCAGGAAAACCACCATTTAATGCAGATGAAAAGAAAGCTGAAATTCAAGAGGGTGGTAAACAAATCATTGCTCTTTTTGCATTAACTATCTTTTTAGCCGTTATCTCTCACCAAGTGCTACACTTACCTGCAATGTGGGGTATGATGTTTGGTTTATCCATTCTTAAAATGTATGTATATAAAATTAACAGAAGTGCATCAACAACACAACTAAATGCTTTTTCATGGATAGCAAAAATTGAAAATGATACACTGCTTTTCTTCTTTGGTATTTTGGCAGCTGTTGGCGGACTTCACTTTTTAGGTTTCCTTGAATACTTTACCGCACTTTACAGCCAGTTTGGTGCAACAGCAGTGAACATCGGAGTAGGATTTATCTCCGCAATAGTAGATAATGTACCGGTTATGTCCGCTGTTCTTAAAGCCAATCCAGACATGGGTGTAGACGCACAATCTCAGTGGATGCTCGTAACCATGACTGCAGGAGTAGGGGGAAGCCTTATCTCTTTTGGTTCTGCTGCAGGTGTAGGTGTGATGGGTAAAATGCATGGTATTTATACTTTTGCATCACACATGAAATATGCATGGACAGTGTTGATTGGATATATAGTATCAATCACTGTGTGGTACGTACAGTTTGAAATTCTTCACATTGGGGCACACCACCTGTAGTATCATGTAGGTGTGTGTATTCACACACCTTTGATATATTTGCATAAATAAGTTTTAATTGTAAAATTTATTCATACAAATATAAGGATTTTATCTATGAAACAAGTACCCATCTTAGTCTTAGACTTTGGTTCACAATACACACAACTTATCGCACGTAAATTAAGAGAATCAGGTGTTTACTGTGAAGTTGTACCCTATAGAGAAAACATTGCCGACATTAAAGCACGTAAGCCACAAGGGATTATACTCTCAGGCGGTCCTGCCTCTGTGTATGCTGAAGATGCTTATAAACCAGATGAAGAGATATGGTCTTTGGGATTGCCTATTATGGGTATCTGTTATGGTATGCAGTTGATGACACAACGTTATGGTGGAGAAGTAGTGGCAGCTGATCATCATGAATATGGTAAAGCAAAATTAAGCATCACAGATGCGGCAATTTTTGCAGGCATGACTAACGATGAGATAGTATGGATGAGTCATGGAGACAGAGTAGAGAAAATACCTGATGGTTTTGAAGTGATAGGTACTTCTGAAAATTCTCCTTATGCTGCTATAGCCAATGTAGAACAAAAACTCTATGCCTTTCAGTTTCACCCAGAAGTACACCATAGTGTAGAGGGAACACAGCTTCTTAAGAACTTTGCTAAACATATTTGTGGTTGTGACAGTACATGGAACATGGGTGGTTTTGCCAAAGAAAAAATAGCACAGATAAAAGCACAAGTAGGGGACAAAAAAGTCCTTTGTGGTGTAAGTGGTGGTGTTGACTCTTCCGTGGTTGCTGCCATGTTAAATGAGGCATTGCCAAAAGAGCAACTCATCTGTGTATTTGTAGACCAAGGTCTTTTACGTAAAAATGAAGCAGAAGATGTGCAGGCGATGTTTAAACTTCTTGATATCCCACTCATTACTATTGATGCGAAAAAAGAGTTTATGGCTGCACTCGAAGGTGTATCTGACCCAGAGACAAAACGTAAGGCAATCGGTGAAAAATTCATTGAAGTGTTTGATGCAGAAGCGAAGAAGCATACAGATGTTGCCTTCCTTGCTCAAGGAACACTCTATACAGATGTGATTGAATCAGTTTCAGTGAAAGGACCATCAAAAACTATTAAGTCTCATCACAATGTTGGGGGTCTTCCTGACTGGATGACTTTTGAACTTGTTGAGCCTCTAAGAGAGATTTTTAAAGATGAGGTACGTAAGCTAGGACTTGAACTTGGTCTTCCTAAAGATATGATAGGACGTCACCCTTTTCCTGGCCCAGGACTTGCTATACGTACAATGGGTGCGGTGACAGAAGATGGACTACACCTTATACGTGAATCAGATGCCATTATGCAAGAAGAACTCAAAGCCACAGGATACTACGACAAAGTATGGCAAGCCTTTACAGTCCTTCTAAATGTACAGTCTGTAGGTGTCATGGGAGATAACAGAACCTATGATAATACCGTATGTATTCGTATGGTTGAGTCAGTAGATGGGATGACAGCCACCTTCGCTCACGTTCCTCATGATGTGTTAGAAGGGATGAGTCGTAGAATTATTAATGAGATTGATGGGATTAATAGGGTTGTTTATGATATAAGTTCTAAGCCACCAGCTACGATTGAGTGGGAGTAGGAGTATAATTTTACTGTATAATTCTCCCCCAAAAGAGAATAGTTTAGTTCAATTTATTCCAAATATTAGAAGATAAATGAAAAATATGAGGGATAATAAATGAGCGTTAAAAGTAATTAAGTCTAGTATGTTATACTAGCAACGAATAAAAGAGTATATAATTAATCAATACTCTTTCTCTAAAATACGACAAAGCTAAACCTATTGTGAGATAGGGGCAGAAAGCCATGAGTCTTTTTAGTAAAAATACTACAAAGATTGTCAGGTTGCCTATTGGGTATGTATGAAGCATCTGTGTTATTAAAATATGGTATCTTCACTTTCTGTTTCCTTGTTTGGCATAAAATAAAAGGAACTTTACATGCATACAAAATCTACCCTTATAATAAAAATAATATATACCATGTTATTTTTAATCCTCTCCACAGGTAATCTCTCTGCAAAAATAGTATTAATTCCTGCTTTTGATGGTCTAATTATTCCAATTGTTGTTACACCAGATACTATTGCGCCAACAAAACCAAGACTCTTTACCTCTTCACCTACAACAACCTTTGCAGAAAGTGTTTCACTGAACATAAGAGGTGAAGCAGGATCCAAAGTGCTTGTAAATGGTAGAGTAGTAGGCACAATAGATGGCTCTGGGAAAATAACGATAACACTAAATACTTCTGGAGCAAATGGTGTAAAAAACTTTAGTATCAGATTGAGAGACAGTTCAGGAAATACAAGTAATGCATTAAATATATCTATTAAAAAAATACCAGATCCTAAGTTTGACACAGAATATAGAGGGCTCACTTTTTATCAGCAAAATATGGAGTCTTCAGACTATAAACTCAACCAATTGACGAATGCAGAATTCAATGCACTAAACAGCGAAGTAAAACTTCAAGTTGCAAATAAACTCTTAACTTCACTCTTTTTTGGCTACCCCCTACAAGAACTTAAAGAGAAAATTGGTAATGGAGACTTTTTAAGTAGTGTACGTAACAAACTTGAAGTTGAAACAACAGACAAGGGATGGGTTGAAGATTATATTTTAGACGATACAGTATTTCGTCAAACCAATAACCAATATTATATCCCGCAAGCTACTACTATATTAACTCGCTTTTATGCAATGAAAGATTTAGATAAATACTTCTTCAATAATTGGGTTGCTTACATTCTTACGCAGACGATTATGTTTTCACCTGCGTATGAACTATCTTCTACTCATACTCCCGATATATCTGGTGTTTATAATCAATTAGTTGTAATGCTTGAAAATAACGGAGGTATGCGTTTTTCTACATATGTGCATATGATGAGTGAAGATAATTGGCGACGATTTAGAAGTCCTGAAGATAATGGTCGCGAGATGTTAGAGATATATCTGCTTGATGGAAATGACAAGCATGTTCCTTTTGCTGGAAAAGCACTTAAAAATTGGAAGCTAAATAAAGATGGTGATACTCTTGAAGTAGGTCTCAATCAAAATACAATACCATTAGATACTCTAACCAACTTTTTTGGTGGGAATGCAGTAGTAACTGGTGAGGATTTCTACAGAGAACTTGTAAAGTCAAATAGGTTTACAAAGGGAGTTACAAGAAGATTAGTAAATTTCTTTTTCCCAGAAAAATCAAATAGTAAACAACAGGCAATTACTAATAGTATTGTATCTAGTAATCCAGAAACATGGCAAGATATATTGACACAGATTCTATTTTCAGAAGAGTATCTGTTACATAATAACAGAGCTAAAAGTGCAGAAGAGACTTTTTTCTCTTTAGCAAAAAAAATGGAATTTAGAAACCGTAGATTTACATTCTACACCTTTAAATCAGAATTGGAAAAAATGCACCAAGCAAGTATGAAATATAAATTAGGAAAGATAAAGCGCGTCCCATTGGACACTCTCTCTTTTGCTTACTACCATAAATTTATACGAGAAAGAATACTAATAAAACCAGCTAACATAAAACAGACTAATCCAAATAACTATGATTATTTTGGATGGATGCCAAGTTTTATTTCTAATGATAAATTTACGCCTAATAGCAACAATCATACTGCCACTCTTAGAAGTTTTGTTGACTATCTTTTTGAAGCAACTATAGCAAGAAAAGCGACAAATAGTGAACATAATTTATTTAAAAATCATATGATTGAAGAGCGTGGAGGAAAACAGGTATTTAGATCTGTTTTTAATATGTTTATAATTAGAGATGACCCTGAAGATCAGGCTACTAGAAGAGAAAGATATAGAAGTTATATTGCACGTGTTGTACTTGATTATATTTCAAGACTAGATCTAACCTATACACAAAGAGAGGTAAATTAAAATGAATAGAAGAGACTTTATAAAATTATCATTCGCAACTGGATCTGCAGTTTTAATGCCAAGCTTTAGCTACAGTGCTAATCTTAACCTTAATGATATAACTTTTTCCACAACAACGTACCAAGATAATGCCGCCCAAACTATTATAGTATTTATGTATGGTGGTGCTAGTCAGTTATCTGGTAATATTAGTAACTTAGATACAATTAACCAATATTCACAAAATAATTATGCTTATTTTAGTGATACAGAAGCTACTACAAACAATTGTTGGAAGTCAGCAGGCGGAGATCATATGGAAGATCTTATTGCAGCTGGAGATATGACACTGTATCGTTGCTGCTATTCTCAAGAACGTGAAGATGCGAACAACAAGTCACATGGTCTGTGTACCAATCAAAACCAAAGAGGTACCTACGACGTAGATGGTGGTGGAATTGTTGCAAATATTGCTACCATACTTCAAGCAAAAGGTATGATTAACAAAAATACACTCATGCCTTTTGTTACAATGGAAGGGGAGTCAATATTCTATACAGAAGGTAACATTGCTCTAGCTAGTTATCTTAAGCCAGTAGGAGTTGATGAACATTTTAACAATCCATATAGTCGAAGTGTGAACCCATGGCTCTTTTGTACGGATGAAGAAAGACAAAATAACAACTGTACCGATAGCAATAGTGACTATATACCGAAACTAACCACAGATATGGATATATTATCTCAAAGTTACAACCAAAACGGGGAGATTAAGAGTGCTTTTACCAAAAGAGGTGAACTATCTAGCTTCATTGAAGACAACTTAAAAAGTAAATTGGATGCACAAGGAAATATAATTACACCGGTTGAATATCCTATAAACAACTTTTCAAATAAATTAAAAGCAGCTATAACATTATTGGAAGTGAACCCAGATACTAAAATTGTTACACTTGGTACTGGCGGTCTAGGTGGTTGGGATGACCATAATGATGCACGTCGCTATGTAAGTCGTATGGAAGATTTGTTTGGTTCATTAAAGGCAGCAGTAGCACATCTTAAAGCAATCAATAAAGATAATAAAATTAATATTATGGTATTTGGAGAGTTTGGACGCAATGTTAATCTTAACGGTGCCAATGGTTGGGATCATGGCAATTTACAAAATCTTTATGTGTTAGGTGGAACAGATTATTTTACACATAGAGGCATTGTTGGAGAAACAGTTGTAGATAATGCTGGATATAATAGGATATGGCTTAAACCTAAGAGTGGAACCTACTGGTTTGAGCCGCTAAGCATCGCATCAACACTTTATAGTATCTATGGGATAGAGAATCCAAATATTCTAACTGGAGGGAACTACCCACCAGTCAATATAGTCTAAAAGAAACCTTTAAAACTTAAATCTTCACTCTCGCCTCTAAAGCACGTGAGAGTGACATAATATCTATATTTTCAAGCTCAACACCTGTTGGTACACCTTGGGCTATCTTCGTAAAACTGATTTCCAAACCTTGCAACTTGTCTTCAATATACAGTATCATAGTATCTGTTGCAATACTTGGGGGGAAAGCAAAGATAATCTCATCCACACCACCTACGGCATAAAAAAGATGGGCTTCATCAAGATCACGCACTTCAGAGACCACATAATAGACACCTTTGAATTGCCCACTCTCTTCTATAGTCAAGATGTCTTTTGCCGACTGCACAATACAGAGTTTAGAACTGTCTCTGTACGGGTCTGAGCAGATGGTACAGAGCTCATCTTCACTCATGTTATGGCACTTAGAACACTTTTGTATGGTATTAATACCAGTTTCCAGGGCATGTGCCAGCTTCATGGCAGCAAAGCCGTCTACCATGACAGCATGGTATGCCATACGAATGGCAGACTTTTTCCCTATAGATGGCAAAGATTGGAAGGCTTCGACTAAGTTTTCAAAGGCTTCTATTTTATGGTGTTTCATATATTCAACTTTATGATGTAGGGTGGGCATTCTTGCCCACCAAGGTGGGTTAGAAAACCCACCTTACATTTTATTATAATCTACAGCTTTTGAGTATTCTACGACAGATTTAATGAAAGCAACTACTTTTTGGTGTTCAGGATGCATATCATAAGCATCTAAACCTTCTTTGCCTTCGAAAACTGCGATAAGACTCAAATCCATCGCTCTGTCTGCCTCTATAAAGTTCACACCAACATCTATACTTCTTAAGCTTGGCACTGCACCCATAAGGTTTTCAAGCATCTGTTTGGCTTGGATAATATTGGCTTTTTTATTCTCTTCTTTAAATTTAAACATGACGATATGTACTAACATTATACGGCTCCAAAATAACTTTTCGTGATTATAACTAAATTATGGTAGAATTCACGAAAATTATTCCCACTTTTATGGAGAAATATCAATGACAGAAATGTGTTATTATGAAGTATTGGAAGTTAGTAAAGATTGTTCGGGAGCTGAACTTAAAAAAGCCTACCGTAAACTAGCGATGAAATACCACCCAGACAGAAATCCAGATGATAAAGAAGCTGAAGACAAATTCAAAATTGTTAATGAAGCATACCAAGTACTTTCAGATGATGAAAAGCGTTCTATCTATGACCGCTACGGTAAAGCAGGACTTGAAGGTCAAGGCGGCATGGGTGGCGGTGGTTTTGGTGGTGGAAACATGGATGACATCATGGAGATGTTTAACTCTATGTTTGGTGGCGGAGGTGGTGGCTTTGGTCGTCAGTCACGTCGTGACCCTAGCCAAAAATATGCCCTTGACTTTGAAATAGAGCTCCAGCTCGAGTTCCATGAAGCAGTCTTTGGTTGTGAAAAGAAAATAGACATACGCTATAAAACACCATGTAATGACTGTAAAGGTACAGGTGCAAAAGATGGAAAACTTGAAACATGTGACTACTGTAAAGGGCAAGGGCAAGTACTTATGCGCCAAGGACCTATGCAGTTTGCACAGACCTGTCCAAAATGTCATGGACAAGGACAGAGCATAAAAGAAGCCTGTGGCAGTTGTCATGGGAAAGGCTACCATGAAGAAGAAGATACAGTTACCATAAATATCCCTGCTGGTGTTGACTCTGGAAACAGACTTAGAGCACAAGGGTATGGTAACGAGAGTAAAAGCGGACAACGTGGTGACCTCTATCTTACTTTCATTGTAGAAGAAGATGAGAACTTTATCCGAAATGGTAATGACATCTATATAGAAGTACCGGTATTCTTTACACAAGCTATACTTGGAGAGACTATCTCTATCCCTGCCCTTGATGGTGAGTTAGAACTTGAGCTCAAACAAAGTACCAAAGACAAAGAGCAGTTTATCTTTGCAGGTGAGGGTGTTGCAGATGTACATGGTGGGCGCAAAGGTCGTCTTATCGCCCAAGTGCAGATGATACTACCTAAAAAGATTAACGAAGAACAAAAAGAGCTTCTTGAAAAACTCCAAGAGAGTTATGGGGTAGAGAGCCGCCCGCACAAATCTACTTTTGATTCTGCTTTTGACAGAGTCAAGTCTTGGTTTAAGAACTAAAGCGAATCTCTCAATTCTACTTTTACTGCACCTTTTGGTGTAGTATGACTTTACTTTGTGATGCAGTAAAATCTGCCTTATCATTTCGTATATCATAGGCTATCACATACACCTCATCCCCACTTTGCAGATAGTTATGCTCACCAAACTCAGCGTAGGCTGTAGCACCTATAGAGATAAGTGCCTGCTTTGGATACGCGCTATTTTTAAGATGTACTGCAATATCTTCGAGTGGTCCAAAGTCTTTTTGCGTATTCATCTTATCTATAAGCCAATTTTTGAGTTTAGTATAAAAGTATGAATACCCAAGCAGTGGCGCATCTACCCCATAAGGATGCACAATACCATCACGCTTCACAAAAGAGCAGAGGTGGTAGTTGTCCATCACCCCTCCCTCATTAAAGCTGTCTATGGCTATCCACTTGTCTCCAATGCCCTTAGAGTTCTCTCCCCAGGACTTCTTCTCAGATATCTTCTTTGCACCCTCTTTTCGTATAGTGCAGTCATTAAACGTAGTAAATTGTTTGGCATCTAAGTCAATAACCTCGTATGCATCATTATAGACAATATCAAAGAGTACAGCAATTTCAGGTTCTACCTGTGCATTGGCTTCATAGCTTGGTAAAGTGAGGGTATTTGTTCCTATAGAGTAGAGCCCTAAAAAACTCTCAGATCCAGGTAAATAAAAAGGAAAAATTCCTTTAGGCGCATCTGCTGTTTCAGTCACCACATTCTTAAAATCTTCCAACTCCCCTGCTTGTTCCAAATGGTGTGCAAAATTACCTGCAACACCGAGGCATATCGTATCTTTTAATAGCATAGAAATATCCTTCAATAATAATGTAGAAGTATATCTTAGAGATGATTAGTTTGTGTTTTGAAAATAAATGAAGTATATCTACTGCCCTAGACAGTAGATATGTAAAAAGGTTAACTTAATTACGCGTTAGCTACGGCGTCTTTAAGTGTTTTACCCATTTTAAATTTAGGTGCAGTGTGTGCTGCTTTTGTATATGTTTTATCTGTTCCTGGAACTTTACCTGATTTCT